>JALSRO010000194.1 GCA_026984715.1 Chromatiales bacterium
ATGCCCCAGCAACAGGGGGATATCACGCATGGTGTGGAATAAGAGGCGCGGCGATCAACCTGACGGGCAGGGTTATCGCCGTCCAGCCAGCGGCTACCCTTGAGTTGGATATTCCGGATCCCCATCGTATGAGTAGAGCAATGTATGCTTCTGCAGTAGATCCAGTTCCCCCGTAATGCCATCCACGGCAAGGAGGTCCACATGAAAATCACCCTCAGCGTCATCAAGGCCGACATCGGTTCCATCGGCGGCCACATCTGCCCCTCACAGCAGCTTCTCCAGCGCGTCGGCAACCACATCGAACGGGCTGCCGGTGACCTGATCATCGACCACTATCTGAGCTTCACCGGCGACGACATCGCTATCCTCATGACCCACACCCACGGCCCCGGTCATGACGAGATCCACAAGCTGGCTTGGGACGCCTTCCTCGCCGGTACCGAGATCGCCCGGGAACAGGGTCTCTACGGGGCCGGGCAGGACCTGCTCAAGGAGTCCTTCTCCGGCAATGTGAAGGGAATGGGTCCGGCGGTGGCGGAGCTGGAGTTCGAGGAGAGGCCCAACGAACCGTTCCTGTTCTTCGCCGCCGACAAGACCGACCCCGGCGCCTATAACCTGCCCCTCTACCTGGCCTTTGCCGATCCCATGAACACCCCAGGGCTGATCCTCGCTCCCGGCATGGGCAAGGGGTTCCGCTTCGTGGTGATGGATGTCAGCCACACCGAGGGAGATCGCGTCATCGAGCTGAACACTCCGGAGGATCTGTACGATCTGGCCTCCCTACTGCGGGATCCGGAGCGCTACGTGATCGAATCGGTCTGGTCCCGCGACACCGGCGAGCAAGCGGTGGCCGCCTCCACCTCACGGCTGCACAACATCGCCGGCAAATACACCGGCAAGGACGACCCGGTGATGCTGGTGCGGGTACAGAAGATGTTTCCCGCCACCGGCGAGATCCTGGCTCCCTACGCCACCGGCCACTTCGTCGCCGGCGCCATGCGCGGCTCGCACCAGATGCCACTGATGCCGGTGGGTCTGAACTCCGGTATCAGCTACTTTGATGGCCCGCCGGTAGTCAGCTGCGCGGCGTTTGCCATGCATGACGGCAAGCTCACTGAGGCGGTGGATGCTTTCGCCCATCCGTTCTGGGACAGGATACGGGAGCGGGTCGCCGACAAGGCGGTGGAGATGCGCCGCCAGGGGTTCGTTGGCACGGCCATGCTCCCCATGTCGGAGCTGGAGTACACCGGCATCATGGAGAAACTCGACGCCCTGCAGCCCCGTTTCACCATTCGTGAATAACGCACGCTGGGGCGAGCGGCGAGAGCAGGTATGGCCTGGTGAGGTTGCGTGAAATGGCTGGCTGGATTACCCGCATTTGTCAAACCATTGTCAATAGCGATTGTTTTTGCTTCGATGCAAGGGACAAGCGGGGGAGCTGTTGGTACCCTGAAACAGTGCAATACAGCACTCCTGTGTATATCCATGATAGCGGTAGCGGTAGCGGGAGTTGTGCCTCTCCAGCGAGCTATTTCCGTTCAGTACGCTGATGGTTGGTATGGAAGATGTCGATGACATGAGAGATGGGGGAGGTTGCGGCTATATGACCAACCGTCGGGGAGCGGCGCTGCTCTACCGGCTCTCCCCTTTCCGCACCGGTCGACCCCTGGTTGTGTTTAGTAATCCACTGCTCGAAGAGTCCCTGTTTTGCAAGAATCATATATCGAGCTGGTCGAAATATCTGTCGGAACAGAATTGCAATGTTCTCACGTTTGATTATGAAGGTTCGGGTAACAGCGAGGGGGAGTATCCGGTTCCGGCAGATTGGATGGCTGATGATCTCGTGGATCTGGTCGATTGGTGCCGATGCACCTACCATGCAGAACCAGTCTCCCTGATTGGTATAAGGTTCGGTTTGAATGTTGCCATGAGAGCAGCAGAAAGGCTGGAGATCGAACGGATTGTCGGAGTAGAGCCAATCGTCAATCTGCACGACTATTGGACTATGTTGCTCAGAAACAATCTGACCATGCAGCTATCTGTGACGGGAAAGGTCGTCGAGAGTCGCAAGCGGCTCATGCGGAGGCTCGAATATGGTGAGCGGATCAATATCTCCGGATATGAGGTGGATCGGCGTTTCTTTCGGTCACTTTCCAGCTTTGAACTGCAGCGATGCGACCCCGCAGTGGCAACAAGGTCCATGCTATATTTTCGGGAGGGAGTGAAACGGAAGAAACGGGAAGCAAGGGCATTGCAATCGCTGATGCAGCAGGGGTTTCGGTGTGAGGAGATCGAGATGGATCCCTTTTGGAAGGAGACTCAAAGGTACCAACCATTTCAGTCCGTACTGTTTCGTGAGGCAGGCAGAGTCGTTGCTAGTTCGTGATGAAAATCGGTAGGCTTCGTGAAAGAGTGATTTCTGTTGTGCATCGTGGCCACTGCCTCAGATCCATCGAATCATCGCTGTACGAAAGCCCGGAGAGTATCGGCGGCAAAAAACCGGTGGTTGTTTTCCTTCCTGCGGGGCTGAAATGCTCGGCTGGTCCAGGGCGTATCTTTGTCGGATATGCACGTGCATTGGCGGAAGAGGGGTTTATCTGTTACCGGTTCGACCCGCATGGTATCGGGAATAGTGATGGAGAGCTTGCGCCGGGTTCGACCAGGGAGCTCTGGAGTCGGATAGAGCAGGGTTGTTTTATTGACGATCTGGCAGTATTCGCTGCCCAGGTCAGGAGACAGAATCCGGGAAGAAAAATAGTGGTTTGCGGGTTGTGTGGCGGAGCGGTTACCGCCGCACTGTTTGCAGGCAGGCATGGAGCCCTGGTCGATGGTGTCGTCTCGATAAATATTGAACCGTTCCTTTCTGCTGTCACTCCCTCGTCTTCTGCAGACAAGACCTCCAACGAGATAAACATGGTGATGAGGAGATATGCCGTAAAGCTCTTTTCACCGGCTGCATGGGCCAGGTTGCTCTCTCTGGAGAGTGATGTGAAGGGTATTCTCCACTCTTCGAAACTGTTTCTGCTTCAGCGGCTTCGACGGGGGAAGAGGGGGATGGACGAGTTCGAGAATATCAATCGGTCGCTGGTGGAAGCGTTGCGGAGAATGGGCCAAGAGGGTATCAGGCATCTACTGCTGTTTTCAGAACACTCCAGTTGTTGGCACAAGTTCCAG
>JALSRO010000195.1 GCA_026984715.1 Chromatiales bacterium
GCCAGCCTGGAGGAGGGCAATCTGGAGGAGGAGCGCCGCCTGGCCTACGTGGGCATCACCCGCGCCCAGCGTACACTCACCTTCACCTGCGCGGCGAAGCGCAAAAAGGGCGGTGAGATGGTCGAGTGCGAGCCCAGCCGTTTTCTGGACGAGCTTCCCGAAGATGACCTGGAGTGGCAGGGGGGCTCCCGGCGAACCGAAACCACTCCCGAAGAGAGCCAGCGACGGGGCAAGGCCCACCTGGCGCATATGCGCAGCATGTTGCAGAAGAGCGGCGCCGGCGGCTGAGGCTATCCGCCCGGTCCCAGGAACACGCTCTCCCGCTCTGCTGTCAGCTCCGGCTTCTCCAGACTCTCCACCCGGAAACGGATGGGTACCGATTCGGCCTGCAGCTCCCGCCGCGGAATACGAACATAGATGGTTATCGGGGTGGTGTGGCTGTGGTGAGCCGTGAACGGTTTGTCGATCCCGTGGAGCCTGGCCCCCGGTGGCCCGGAGACGGTTACCTTCACCTTGAGATCATCCATGGTCTTGTTCAGCACCTTGAGGGTGTATCTGTTCTGAATGGAGCCATCGCTTTCGAGTACGAATAGAGGTTGGCGCTCGTGGATGACGGCGAGCTGGATGGCGTTCAGGCTGCTCAGGCCCCAGCCGATCCCCGCCAGTGCCAGCAGCATGATGGCACTGTAGACCCAGACCCGAGTCCGTTTGTAGAGCGGTAATACCTCACCTCCCTCCATCTCATCCAGCGAAGCGTAGCGGATCAGGCCGCGGGGCCGGTGAATCTTATCCATCACCTGGTCACAGGCGTCGATGCAGAGGGCGCACATGATGCACCCCTCCTGCAGGCCGTGGCGGATGTCGATCCCCGTGGGGCATACGGCCACGCACTGCTTGCAGTCGATGCAGTCGCCGTATTTCGACTTCTCCTCCCCCTTCTTCAACCGGCCGCGAGGCTCACCCCGCTTGAAGTCGTAGGTGGGAATGATGGTGTGCTTGTCCACCATGGCGGACTGGATTCGGGCGTAGGGGCAGAGCCAGAAACAGGCCTGTTCACGCAGGAATCCGGCAAGAAAGTAGGTGCCCGCGGTAAACAGGGCAATGGTGGCCCATGCCGCCGGGTGGGCTTTTAGGGTGAACAGATCCACCCAAAGCTGGTAGGCGTCGGTGAACCAGGCGGCAAACGAGATACCGGTCAACAGCCCGATGCCGATCCAGATTAGATGTTTGATGGTCTTGACGCGCAGTTTGTGGGCGTCCCAGGGCGCCTGATCCAGTTGACGGCGTTTCTGTGGCGGCCCCTCCAGTTTCTCCTCGAGCCAGGTGAACACGTCGGTCCAGACGGTCTGGAAACAGAAGAATCCGCAGTAGACGCGCCCGGCCAGTGTCGTTGCAATCGCCAGCAGGATGGCGAAGAACAGCAGTACCAGGGAGAGCATCCAGAAGTCTTGGGGCAGTACAGTCGCGGAGAAGATGTGGAACTGGCGGTTGGGGATGTCCAGCAGTACCGCCTGACGCCCGTTCCAGCGCAGATAGGGGCCAAGGAAGAAGATCAGCCAGACGGCACTGGTCCACCACTTGATGGTGCGCCACCTGCCCGGGATCCGTTTGGCATGGATGGTTTTGCCTCCGGTGTTGATCTCCAGATAGTCTGTCTCTTCGTAGATCTTGTTGAGGGTCGATTCGGTAGCCTCTTTGTGGCTCTGCTGCATCTGATCTCTCCTGCAAATATCTCTGCCCTGGGGCTCAGGGCGGGTTGACCTGTAATCCGCCCCATCTCTCCATGGTGGCATTGGCGACCGGCATCGGGACCTCCATCAAGGTGACGAAGAAGCTGCCGGCCAGTTCGCATATTGCGATGGGTCAGGTCGCTCTGCCATTACCTCTGGCACGGGCAGAGCCAGTCCGAAACGGAAGATTATACTCCTGGCCGCCAGGATATCATCACTGATCTGTCCGGGCTCCAGCGACTCCAGGCGAGCGCAGGGGTCGAACTGAGCGATTAAGTATGCCGATCCATCCGCCTCTGTTCTCTCCGTGATACCTGATATGGCTCCAGCCTTATCCGCGCTCGAGAAGCGGCCCTCCGGTTTTTTCATGTTCAGGGAAAAAATCGGGTTAATAGAAAAAGATAACGAACCCGCATGTGCTCGCACATTGAAAATTGTCAATCTGACATGGTGATGGAGTGTGGTGAAGGCAAAAAGTTCGCACCCCCTGGCCAGTCTGAAAACCGGCTCTTTCGAGCCCGTGGTTCCAATGGGTTGCCGCTTTTGAACGGTAACAATATATTGTTGGTCCATTGTCACTTCGTGTGGAGTCACCGGAGGTTAAAGACCGGCAAGGACGTGCCATGCGCATAGCCGCAGAGCGGTGGTGCTCAGACGGGATCTACGGAAATGACGAAGATCCGTCACTCTATTTTTTCATGGCATCGTGCTCCGTTGCCCCGCAGCGTGCTAGGGTAATATGCTGCGGCTCGTTGCGGAGTCCGTTTGAAGCCATGACGGCGATATATGATTGTCGCCGGGTAATTGGGAGAGGGATGTATCGTAACGCCGCCGGCGGCTCTTCACCGGGCAGCGATGTTTTCCAGATTGGGGATATCACAGAGATATCGGTTGGGGGCGGTCTGCGCCAGCAGGCCACGGCGCTTGAACTCCGCAATGGTGCGGCTGGCGGTCTCTGTGGTGAGCCCCAGCATGGCTCCCATGTCTTCGCGGCTGAATAGCTCGCAGCTGCCGCTCTCCCGATCCTCTATCAGCCGCAGCAGTAGCCGCGCCACGCGCTCTCTGGCGGAACCGGTGGAGAGTTCGGTGAGCCATGCGTCCGCCTCGGTCAGGGCGCGCTGCCAGCGGTTCATCAACTCGCGGTGGAGGGTGGGATTCTCCCTGTCCATGCACTGGATGACAGTGACCGGCAGCCGGCACACCTCGGTGCTCTGCAAAACGACTGCATCGTGCTGATAGGGTTGGTCCAGCAGCGCCTCCAGCCCAGTTACGTCCGTCCCCTTGAGCAGGCGGACGATCCGCTGGTTACCGTCTGGCAGGTACTGGACCAGCTTCAGCAGGCCGCGCCGGATGGTATAGAGATAGCGCCCCCTGTCGGCGTTGCGATAGAGCAGGGCGCCTGCCGGCAGGACAAATATGTCGATTGGGCTGTGGATACACT
>JALSRO010000196.1 GCA_026984715.1 Chromatiales bacterium
AACGGCATCATCGAGAATCATCAGACACTACGCCAGCAGCAGCAGGAAAATGGCTACCGTTTCACCTCGGAAACCGATACTGAAACAGTAGTGCATCAGGTGCATCACTATCTGGGGCAAGGGATGGATCTGCTCGATGCGGTGCGGGCCACCGTTGCCGACCTGGAGGGGGCCTATGCCCTCGGCGTAATCGGCAGCGCGGACCCTGATCGGTTGATTGCCGCCCGTCTGGGTAGTCCGCTGGTGATCGGCGTCGGTATCGGAGAACACTTCATCGCCTCGGACGTGGCCGCCCTGCTGCCAGTAACCCAGCGATTCATCTTCCTCGAGGAGGGGGATATCGCCGACATCACCCGGGATGGGCTGACCATCTATGACAGTCGTGGCAGACAGGTCGAGCGCCCGGTGCGGGAGAGTGAGCTGACCGCAGATGCCGCGGAGCGGGGTAACTATCGCCACTACATGCAGAAAGAGATATTCGAGCAGGCGCAGGCCGTTGCCAACACGCTGGAGGGGAGAATCAGCAGAAACCGGGTGCTGGAAGAGGCCTTCGGCCCGGCAGCCGGGAAGATCTTCGACGGCGTGCAAGGGGTGCACATCATCGCCTGCGGTACCAGTTATCATGCAGGCCAGATTGGGCGTTACTGGCTGGAGTCGCTGGCCGGGGTCCCCTGTAGCGTAGAGGTGGCAAGCGAGTTCCGTTATCGCCGGCAGGTAGTAAGGCGCAACTCCCTGGTGGTGACTATCTCACAGTCCGGAGAGACTGCCGATACGTTGGCTGGTCTGAAGGAGGCAAAGCGGCTCGGTTTTGGCAAGGCACTGACTATCTGCAACGTCCCGGAGAGCTCACTGGTACGGGAGTCTGATCTCTCCCTGATGACCCGGGCGGGACCCGAGATCGGGGTGGCATCCACCAAGGCATTCACTACCCAGTTGACCGCCCTGATGCTGCTGGTCATCGTTCTTGGGCGGCGCCACGGGATGACGGCACAGGGGGAAGCCCGGTTGGTAGAGCAGCTGCAGAGCCTGCCGCGGCGTATCGAGGAGGTGTTGCAGCTCGATCCCACTATTGAGGTGCTGGCAGAACGGTTTGCCGACAAGAATCATGCCCTGTTTCTGGGGCGTGGCGCGCAGTACCCGGTGGCCATGGAGGGGGCGCTCAAGCTGAAAGAGATCTCCTATATTCATGCGGAGGCCTATCCGGCGGGGGAGCTGAAACATGGGCCGCTCGCCCTGGTGGACGCCGATATGCCGGTGATTGTCGTTGCGCCCAACAATGAGCTGCTGGAGAAGCTGAAATCCAATCTTCAGGAGGTGCGCGCACGTGGCGGCGAGTTGATCGTTTTTGCCGACACCCGCGCAGAGATGGATAGCGGGGATGGAATCGAGATCTTTGACATCTCTCCGGTAGAGGATGAGATTGCCCCCATCGTATTCACCATTCCGCTGCAGCTGCTTTCATACCATGTGGCACTCATCAAGGGCACCGATGTGGATCAGCCCCGCAATCTCGCCAAGTCGGTCACCGTGGAGTAGCTGGCTGGTCCTGGAGTCGAACGGCGTTGCGCAACGCCTGAATCAGCTCTCCGATCCGTTCGTACAAGCGGGCGTCCGGCTCTCCACTACTATCCCGCAGCTGTAACAGTAGCTGTTCCAGTTCGCGGGCGATGGCGGAGATATTTTGATAGCCGTAGACAGCTCCCGAGCCGTTCAGGCCGTGGGCATCGTGGAGTAGAGAGGCAAGGGCCAGCGGCTCCCCCTCTTCGAGCACACCTCGCCAGGCCTCCTCCATCCCATCGATCCTGGCGGGAAGCTTTCGCGTATACTCCTGCTGCAGCTTCTGCAGCCGTTCCTGCAGCTTGTCGTTCTTGGGGGCCACGGTCGATTCCCGATAGTGTGATGATCCCCTTATCGGTTCGCTGTGGCTCCGGCATGAATCCGGGGTTGGCGGGGAGGATGCGGTTACAGTGTGTCCTGGATATGCCAGGCGCTCTTGATCTCTTCACAGAGGGTGAGCGGATCGAACGGCTTGGCAATCACCGCGATGGCGCCCTGAGCCATGAGTTCGGCAACGTCATCCGGGCCGGTAGTGGCGGTCATGAAGATTGCAGGTGTAGTGGCGAGCCCGGGCAGCTGGCGCAGTGCCTTCAACGTTGTGGGGCCGTCCATTCCCGGCATCATCACATCCAGCAGGATCAGGTCGGGTTTGAAGCCGGCCCCCGTTTCGATGGCCTCGCTACCGGAAGTGCAGCTGTGGACCACGAATTTGCCCAGTCCCTCGAGAGTCAGCTTCACGATTGCGAGGATGCTGGGATCGTCCTCGACATAGAGGAGTCTTCGCAGTGCTGGGGCGCTGGGCGCATGGTTGGCTGGGGCCGTTTGTGGCATGATGCGGTTCTCCGGCAAACGATAGCTTAAGGCGACGTCGAGGCGAAACCAAACTGGATTTCCGGGAGAGGATCTCTCGGTCGTGCCTCCATGCACTTCTCCATAGTTTCGGGAAAAATGGATCGGATAGCAATCCCTTACTCAAATTTTATTAGTTAAATAATAGTTAAAATTCTTGAAAATGGATATTTCCCACCTCCTCGACCCACTGAACGATGCCCAGCGTGAGGCGGTTGCCGCCCCGCCGGGACACATGCTGATCGTCGCAGGTGCCGGCAGCGGCAAGACCCGGGTGCTGGCGCATCGTATCGCCTGGTTGTTGCAAGTGGAGCGGGTCTCCCCGTTCAGCATCCTTGCAGTCACCTTCACCAACAAGGCGGCGGCGGAGATGCGGGGCCGCATCGAGCAGCTGCTGGATGTTTCGCTCGAGGGAATGTGGGTGGGGACCTTTCACGGCATCGCCCACCGCCTACTGCGGTTCCACTGGCGGGAGGCGGGTCTGCCGCAAAGCTTCCAGATTCTGGACAGTGATGATCAGCACCGCCTTGTCAAGCGGGTTATCCGGGAGCTGGGCCTGGAGGAGGAGAAGTGGCCGGCACGCCAGGCGCAGTGGTTCATCAATGCCCGTAAGGATGAGGGGTTGCGTCCGGCCCAGCTGGATGATGTGGAAGATCCGAACGTCATGATGCTGGTAACCATCTATCAGGCGTATGAAGATGCATGTGCGCGGGGTGGTCTGGTGGATTTTGCCGAATTGCTGCTGCGGGCGCTCGAGCTGCTGCG
>JALSRO010000197.1 GCA_026984715.1 Chromatiales bacterium
CACCCGCCCCGATGGTTCGCCGATGATGCGTACCTCGCCGGAGTGGCCTCCGCTGTACATGGAGTAGTAGGTATCCAGCTCCCCTGGATTCACATGGTACGACAGCCCGCCACCTTCCGATTTTGCGCCGGTTGCAGTGTGCGCCGCAGTACCGGTCGCTCCCTTTTCGGGCTCCTTTCCGCAGGATGCCAGTCCGACAGAGAGCCCGGCACCGGCAAGCCCGGTGAAGGCGGCCATCCCCAGGAATCTGCGGCGGCTGATCTCCTCCTGGAACCCCGACCCATCAATCCTTTCATCGACAACGGCGGGGGAGTGCCTGTTCTTATCACTGTTCATTATGGTGTCCTCTATATGATTTGGAACTGCAACTTTTTTCAACTTCCCTCGTGCCCGCCCTCGGACACATAACTATTTAGTTAGTTGGTTGCTGGGAAATGTAAAGGGCGGGGAGGTCAAATGCCTTGACCTGTGTCAAATCACACACAAACAGGATGAGTTATCAGGGCGGACAGATACCGGGGGTGACTCATGGCATCCGAAACGGGATCCAGTGTGGCGGCATCCACAGGAGGGGAGGAGCAGGGCGGAGAGTTTCGCAATAACGGGAACCGAAAATGCGCCCTGCGGAGGTTTGGTCGGGCGGTTTCCGGTTCAGGCCACGCTATGCAATGAAAATGCGGAGATAGCTTCGTTGATCTCGGTTTCGATATCGTCCAGAGCCTCATCGATGGCGCCCGATTCCAGTCCAACCAGTTCCCATGCCTCGGAATCAGGTATCAGCTCCTGACGATAGAGCAGCAGGCCGGGGTTGAGGGAGTTGGCAACGATATTCGCCAGGTGGGCCACTGCCTTGTGCCGTGGCGCAATATCGGTATCCCCGAGCTCATGATGGCATGCAACTGCCGCTGTCAGTGGTTCGGGGAGATTCCAGTGGCGTAGCAGGGCGGCCCCCACCATTGCATGATCAAAACCGATAATGGCCCTCTCGGCCTGATAGATGGGGATGCTCTTGCGCCTGGCGTGGGTTATCGCCTCCGTCGCGAGGGTTGGAATGGTGCTGTAGATGATCAAACTGCCCAGATCGTGCAACAGGCCGGCAATGAAATATTGTTCTTCATCCGGTTCCTTGGTGAGTTTGGCAATGGCGCGGGCAACAACGGCAGCAGAAAAGCTGTGGCGCCAAAAGGTCTCCATTGTCACGAACTGATTTGGTAGATTGGCGAATTGCCGGATGGTTGAGCTAGCCAGGGCCAGCAGACGCAGCTGCTGGGTACCCACGATAGTGACCGCCAGGGAGATGGTATCGATCTGGGAAGGAAAACCATAAAAAGGGCTATTGACGATCCGCAGCAGACGTGCCGCAAGGGCCGGATCCTCGCTGATGATGTCGCTGATATCCTTGGCGGTACTGTATGGATCATCGACAACCTGATTGAGGCGTACGATGATCTCCGGCATCGATGCCAGCTCAACATTTTGCCGAATCAGATCTTCAGGACATAGAGACGCCATTATTGATATTCCTTTTGTTGTTTTATCTGACAATCATTTCAATGGGCCGTTCTTAGAAACTCATAGCGGACAGAGAGGCAAAAACTTTAGGATGATGCTTTTACCCCATATTTTATTTTTAGTTCGCATAATGTATATTATGTTAAAAACAGGCGGTACGAATGGGGCGGCAATGTCATTCTCCCCCAAAATCGCAGCTTCCCCGCCATACTGCCCATCGTCAGGAATCGTTGAGCCGGGCCCGCAACCTCGCGTAGGAGCGGCTTAGGATCTGGCTGATACGGGATTCGCTCACCCCAAGGATCTGTCCGATTTCACGCAGGTTGAGATCCTTGTCATAGTACATGGAGAGCACCATCCGCTCCCGTTCGGGTAACGAAGCTATGGCCTCTGCCAGCCGGCGACGAAAGCGATCTTCTTCCAGTTCATCCAGTGGGTTGGCTCCATCGCCCGCAATGATACTGAGCGGATCCTGATCGGTTCCGAGATCATCGAAATTGAATATCTTGCTGTTACAGGCGTCCTGAAGTATCTTGTGATACTCCTCCGACGATACCCCCATCTCCGCCATGATCTCTTCGTCACGTGCATCGCGGCCGGTGCGGTTCTCGACTGCTTGTACCGCCGCGGACAGGGTGCGTGCCTTGCGATGAACCGATTTGGGTGTCCAGTCGTTGCGGCGCAACTCATCAATCATGGCGCCACGGATGCGTAGTGTTGCGTAGGTCTCGAAGCTGGCGCCCTGTGCCGTATCGTAGCGACGGGCGGCATCCAGCAGACCCAGCATTCCGGCCTGGATCATGTCGTCTGCCATGACGTTGGTTGGCAGCCGTCCAATCAAATGGTGTGCTATGCGCTTTACCAGTGGTGTATGGGTTATCACCAGTTCATTTGAAATATTAGCGACTTGAGTATTGCTGTAAGCTGCTGCTGTTCCCAATGTACTCACTCCACGGCTGTATCCATTGGGGACATGGCACCCAATGGATATTGACTACATCTGCCGGAAAAACGTACACTTTGCTTGCTCGTCGTGGCGGAATTCCGGCGCTATCTGTGCAAAAAACGCAAGCATTGCACATGGGATGCCTGGAGCACTTCCAGTGCCGGACTACGACGGGAGCGGAACCCCATCGCCCGGCAGCCATAAGGAAAGGCGGCTTGCCAGGTAATGTAGAAATGTCGGCACTGGTAGCAGTCTGGTGTTTCCGATCGCTTCTCTTCAGACATCCTGCCGTTGAATATGCAAGAAGTGTTCCTTGTAGTGGAGCAGCTCCCGTATGGAGTCGTGAATATCGGCAAGCGCGAGGTGGGAAGGCTTTTTGGTGAACGAGCGGTGAACCTCGGGGGCCCAACGCCGGGCCAGCTCCTTGAGGGTGCTGACGTCGAGGTTGCGGTAGTGGAACCAGGCTTCCAGATCGGGCATGCAGCGAGCCAGGAAGCGTCTGTCCTGGCAGATGCTGTTGCCGCACATAGGGGAAGCGCCGCGCGGAACGTACTGCTCGAGGAAAGCCAGTGTTTGGGCCTCCGCATCCGCTTCGGTGATGGTGCTTTTGCGAACCCGGTTCACCAGCCCGGATTTGGTATGTTGGGTGGTATTCCACTCATCCATGGCAGCCAATACCGAATCCTCC
>JALSRO010000198.1 GCA_026984715.1 Chromatiales bacterium
AGCGGCCGCTGGCGGCATCATACTCATCGCTGACCTCGATGTGCGGCGTGCCCGCCTGGCTGTACCAGAGGCGGAACTGGCCGAGATCGATGCCGTTGGCATCCTCCATGGCGCGCACGAAGTCGTCGGTGGTCACCGCCTGCCCGTCATGGCGCTCGAAGTAGAGATCGCTGCCGGCACGGAACCCCTCCGGCCCCACCAGCTTGTGGATCATGCGCACCACCTCCGCCCCCTTCTCGTACACGGTGGCGGTGTAGAAGTTGTTGATCTCCACGTAGGAGTCGGGCCGCACCGGATGGGCGAGCGGGCCGTTGTCCTCGGGGAACTGAAAGCTGCGCAGGCGGTTGACATCATGGATCCGCTGCACCGCCGCGGAGCCCATGTCGGCGCTGAACTGCTGATCGCGGAAGACCGTGAACCCCTCCTTGAGGCTGAGCTGGAACCAGTCGCGGCAGGTGACCCGGTTGCCGGACCAGTTGTGGAAATATTCGTGCGCCACCACCCCTTCGATATGCTGGTAGTCGGTGTCGGTGGCGGTTTCCGGGCTGGCCAGCACGAACTTGGAGTTGAAGATGTTGAGCCCCTTGTTCTCCATCGCCCCCATGTTGAAATCATCCACCGCCACGATCATGTAGATCTCCAGATCGTATTCGCGGCCATAGACCTGCTCATCCCAGGCCATCGCCTTCTTGAGTGAACGCACGGCATGTTCGCACTTGTCGATGTTGTGCCGCTCAACGTAGAGCTGCAGCTCGACCCGCCGGCCGGAGCAGGTGGTGAAGTGATCCGTGACATGGGCCAGGTCGCCGGCCACCAGCGCAAACAGGTAGCTGGGTTTGGGGAAGGGATCCTCCCACTTCGCCCAGTGGCGGCCACCCTCCAGATCGCCGCCATCCACCCGGTTGCCGTTGGAGAGCAGTACCGGATAGCGCTCCCGATCCGCGCTGATGGTGGTGGTGAAACGGGCCATCACATCCGGCCGATCCGGATAGAAGGTGATCTTGCGGAACCCCTCCGCCTCGCACTGGGTACAGAAGTTGCCGCCGGAACGGTAGAGCCCCTCCAGGGAGCTGTTGCGCTGCGGGTATATCTCGGTCTCGATCTCCAGCACGAAGCGGCGTGGCGGCCGGGGCAGCGTCAGGGAGTCGGCGTCCAGCAGGTACTGTCCCTCTGCCAGCTCGGCTCCGTCCAACATCACTGAACGCAGTTCCAGCTCCTGCCCATCCAGCCGCAGTGGTCGAACTCCCTCGGCGCCATCGTAGTCAGCACACAACTCCATGCGAGAGCGTACCCGGGTGAACTCCTCTCCCAGGTCGAACCAGAGCTCGATTGTCTCCACGCGATAGTCCGGTGGGGTGTAGTCCTTCAGATGGATGGGTTTTATCTCGTTGTTCATGAATGGGGATTCCGGGCAAGAGTTCCAAATATCCAGTCGCTACATACGGCAGAAGAGAGAGGAAATGCCTATCACCTTACGCTATTGCGAAGGTGCTGCCCTTGGAAAATACCTTACTCCTTCCAGTGACTTGAAATCTGCATCCTGCGTCCATATCACGGCACCGTATTTCTGGGCCGTGGCAAAAATTATGCTGTCGGCCAACGGCAGTTTGTGTTCGATCCCGTACAGGGCTGCATCCGTGGCCAGCAAGTTGTCCAGGGGGACGATTTTCCCCTGCTCCATATGTGCAATCGCCACCAATGCCATATCTTCGCCGCGCTGGCGAAATATACATTTGAAAACCTCGGTGATGGTGATACTGGGAACGATCAAGGTATCAACATTTTCTATGGGGCGCGAAAACCTATCCGCGTTGGCATCCCCGGAAAACCAGGACAACCACGCCGAGGAGTCCACAACATTCATATTCGGTCCTTGTCCCGTTTTACCTCGGTATCAATCCCTTTCAGAAAACCCTTCATCTCTTTCATGGGTTTGAGGGGAATCAGCTCTATACGATTACGGTAGCTCAACACCTGTATTTTCTGGCCCGAAACGATACCCATGGAATCCCTTACCTCCTTGGGGATAACAACCTGATATTTTGGAGAAACAGTCACTGAAGCCATAGCATTGCCTTATCGATAAACAACTCGTTTAACGATACCTCTATCGATGATAGCAATCAAGTCGAACTGACGGATGGCGCATCACTCATCCCTCCTGCAGAGGCGCCGCATGTGACACCAGCTGCGCCAGGCGCATCTCCCCCGTGCCATCGACGCGGATCCGGGTGATGCCGGCGTTGGGTACCAGAATGGAGAACATCCGCTCCTGCGGCATCCCCAGCACCTGGCACAGGATCATGCGCATCACGCCGGCATGGGCCACAATGAGCAGGTGCTGGTTCGGTCGCTCCAGGAGTTCATCCCAGACAGCAGCGATGCGGGTGCGGAAATCGGCCAACGTTTCGGCGCCCGGCGGGCGGTGGCGAACCGGATCCCGGTAGAAGTTCATCAGCGCCTGCGGATCCTTTGCGGTGATCTGCTGCGCCGTGCGCCCCTCCCACTCGCCGAAGCCGATCTCTTTCAGCCGCTCATCCTCCTCCAGCGGCAGGGCATGGCGCCGGGAGAGCTCCTGCGCAAACGCGGCGCAGCGCTTCAGGGGGGAGGTGACGATGGCGTCCCACGGGTCATGATCGGCCACCGCTTCGCGCATCTGCCGCCACCCCTTTTCGCTGAGGGGGTCGTCCAGCTGGCCGCGGTAGCGGCGGCCACCCACCGGTTCACCGTGACGGATCAGGTCGATCAGCATCTCAGGGCCACGGTTTGTCGCTCCCCTCGCCCCGGTAGAGGCCGCGCATCACCAGCCCGGTGTAGCTGATGATGCCGATCACCTTGCCGTTTTCGATCACCGGGGCGTGGGAGAGGCCGAAGTTGTCGAAGAATCGGGCGCAGTAGCGGATGTCCATGTGCGGGTCGATGGAGAGCACCGGCTTGGACATCACCTCATAGACGTTGACCCGATCCGGCGAGCGATCCTTCGCCAGCACCTCCTTGGCGATATCGGAGAGCAGTACGATGCCGAATTCGTCATCCTCATGCCGCTTGTCGATGATGATGCAGCGGATCGCCTTGGCCGCCATCCGCCGCAGCGCCTCGCTCACCGTGATCATCCCGTCCACCACCTCGAAGGTGGTCTTCAT
>JALSRO010000199.1 GCA_026984715.1 Chromatiales bacterium
CCGCGTTGGAGTATCAGCGAGACTTTTTTGCCGGAACGGCAAAGGGAAAACCATCCGGCGGCAAAGATTGTCTGGCCTGGCTGGATGAGTTTTCCCGTGCAGAAGATGAGCTGCGACAGGAGCAGCCCGGCGGGGAGTTCCTGCTCTATCTTCTTCACCCATCAGACCGGCCCGGCAGGCTGAAAGTGGAGTTTCATGTCAGCCGCCGTCTCAAAAAGGGTGGTTTTGGGAAAGGGCGTACCATCCGCCTGAACAACATCATCGAAAACTACTATCCGCCGCAATATCTGCAGCCGGTCGATCTGGAGATCGGCAGGTTGCTGGATATCTGTGACGAGAACAGCTGGTATGACACCATAATCAAGGGTGATGCCGGATTTGTGGCGCTGTCCAAGATGATCCAGACCGGCCGTTGCCACTGGCGCGGTACAGGTTATCTTCCCGTGCAGATCGGTGAGGAGCGTGCCCTGGAGTTGAACTGGCAACGCGACAAACAGGACAACGCCACCCTCCAGGTAAAGGTGGCGGGTGGCGGAGAGCCGTTACTAACCACGCCCCCGCTCTATCTGGACAGCGAGACCGCCACCATCGGTGTACTGACCGACTGCCGCTTCTCGTTGCAGCAACTGGAAAAACTGCTGCAACAGCCGACTGTTCCGGCGGAACTGGTTTCCGAGTTCACTGCCCGCCTGCTGCAGGATTTTCCGGCCACACCGTTGCCGCCACCACAGCAGATGGAGATCGTGGAGCTGGCCGGACAGCCACCCCAACCGGCGCTGCTGCTGTCTGGTGAAACCAGTGGGGAGGGGCATCACTACCATCAGATGCGGTTGCGTTTTGTCTATCAGGGACATGAAATCCATACCCTCCCGTATGCCGAAATACAGAATATTACTGCTGACAACAAGCTGCTGCGTGTGTGGCGGGATCCGCTGGCAGAGAGTGCCGCCGTCGAACGGATCATGGCACTGGGTTTCGAGGCCAGGGACAGCCGGGACGGCCGTGATCTCATCTTTTTGAGTATTGCCGAACGCGGTCTGATGGATGCTGCTGCCCGCTGGCACGACTTTCTCACCGAAACCCTGCCGCAGCTGGAGGCGGAGGGGTGGCAGGTGGAGATGGACGACAGCTTCCGCATGCAGTTCCATCAAGGTAGCGACTGGGAGGTGGAGATCGATGGCGACAGCGACTGGTTCGATCTCCGTTTCGACGTGGAGATCAACGGCCGCCGCCAGCCCCTGCTGCCGCTCATCACTCAGGTGCTCGACAGCTACGAGCCGGACGATCTGCCGGAGACGCTGACCCTGCCGGTAGCGCAGAACGAATACCTGACCCTCCCCAGCGCCCAGATCCGGCCGGTACTCGACATCCTCTACGAGCTGTACGACCCGGACACCCTGAACGAGGATGGCGCACTGCGCATGTCGCGCTTCGACGCCGGACGGCTGGCCGAGCTGGAGCAGAACAGCGTCACCGATCTGCACTGGCGCGGCGGCAAGGCGCTGCGCAAACTGGGCGCAAAACTGAACGATTTTCAGGGGATCAAGCCCGTCAAGCCGCCCCGCGGCCTGCGCACCACCCTGCGCGAATACCAGCAGCAGGGGCTCGACTGGCTGCAGTTCCTGCGCGAATACGGCTTCGCCGGCATCCTCGCCGACGACATGGGGCTGGGCAAGACGGTGCAGACCCTCGCCCACCTGCTGCTGGAGAAACAGCGCGGGCGGCTGGACAAACCCTGCCTGATCATCGCCCCCACCAGCCTGATGAGCAACTGGCGCCGCGAGGCCGAACAGTTCACTCCCGGACTCAAGGTGCTGGTCCTGCAGGGGCCGGACCGCCACCAGCACTTCGATGCCATCGACCAGCACCATCTGGTGTTTAGCACCTATCCCTTGCTGAACCGGGACGAGGAGCAGCTGCTGGCCCACGACTACCACTACCTGGTGCTCGACGAGGCCCAGACCATCAAGAATCCCCGCGCCAAGGCGGCCCAGGTGGTGCGCCGCATCAAGGCGCAGCACCGCCTCTGCCTGACCGGGACGCCGATGGAGAATCATCTCGGCGAGCTGTGGGCGCTGTTCGACTTTCTCATGCCGGGTTTCCTGGGCGACGCCCGCCAGTTCAAGCAGCTGTTCCGCACCCCCATAGAGAAACATGGTGACGAAGAGCGGCGCCAGCGGCTCGCCCGGCGGGTCGCCCCCTTCATGCTGCGCCGCACCAAGGCGGAGGTGATCCACGAACTGCCGGAGAAGAACGAGATCGTCCGCAGCGTCAGCCTGGGCAGCCGCCAGGCCGCCCTGTACGAAAGCATCCGCATCGCCATGGAGAAAAAGGTGCGCGACGCCATCGCCAGCAAGGGGCTGGCACGCAGCCACATCACCATCCTCGATGCCCTGCTCAAGCTGCGCCAGACCTGCTGCGACCCCGCCCTGCTGTCGCTGAAACAGGCCCGGAGCGTCAAGGAGTCCGCCAAGCTGGAGCTGTTGATGCAGATGCTGCCCGAAATGGTCGAGGAGGGGCGGCGGGTGCTGCTCTTCTCCCAGTTCACCAAGATGCTGGGCATTATCGAAAATCAACTGAAACAGACCGGGATTCGATACAGCAAGCTGACCGGCCAGACCCGCAAGCGGGACGAGGCCATCGGACGCTTTCGCAGCGGTGAGGCGGAGGTGTTCCTCATCAGCCTCAAGGCGGGGGGTGTGGGACTCAATCTGACTGAGGCCGACACCGTCATCCACTACGATCCCTGGTGGAACCCGGCGGCGGAGAACCAGGCCACCGACCGCGCTTACCGCATCGGCCAGGAGAAGGCGGTGTTCGTCTACAAGTTGATCACCGAGAACACGGTGGAGGAGAAGATCCTCGCCATGCAGGCCAGAAAGCAGGCGCTGGCCGACGGTGTCTATTCACCGGCCGGGCAAAAGGAGCAGGCCAGGCTTACTGCGGACGATTTGAAGCAGCTGTTTGCCCCTTTGCGATAGTCCAGTCCGTAGTCTTGACAGCAACTGTGTTTTCGAAATTGGCTAATCGGCTTGGAGAACGTGATAAGTCTCACCACTTCGAAACACTGCGTCGATGATGGTCGGCATCTTGCGCATGGCAGCGACCAGTGCGGTTGAAAAACGCTGTCTTTCGG
>JALSRO010000200.1 GCA_026984715.1 Chromatiales bacterium
TCACCCCGGCAGAGAGCAGGCAATAACGGAACCATACCCGTGAGTCATCATTGAAAGAAAACCGGACAGAGCGCCCCCATACGCCACACAGGGCACCCGGCTCGCCAGCCATCTCCCCCTGCTGTCCGGGGTCACCACTCTGCAAACCCGCTCAAAAGGGATTATTGTAGTTTAATATTTTCTCAATTTCCGAAACTCTACCAACAGATGGCACCGAGATCAACATAATCCACCACTTTCGGGACAGCCGCCCGACGGCAGACTCCAACGGCCGTCCACCTGCTCCCACCCCTGCAGCTCCGACGCACGGACACACCATTAACCCGGCAACAATATATATCGTACTCAGCCGTGGCGTGCAGGGATGCACTGGAGCGACCTCGACGAGGGAATGACCCTTGCCTGCGCACTGCGCCTTGTTCCGGCGCCTGCCCGAAACCCTGAATGCGACATATATCGTTGCCGGGTTGATAACATGCCTCCTTTTTCCAGAACTGCCGGAAGATTCTCCGCGAAACCCGATTTGTCTCGAGCACCGACCAGCCAGTCACCACCCCCTCTCTTCCTAATAGCGATAGGGAGCTACTCCTGTTTTTTCATCTCCTCCAGAATCTCAACCGCACTATCCACAAGATGGGGACAGATCCTGTCGAACAATCCTTTGTCGCATGCCCTCCGGTACCCTTCAGGGGTTCCGATATCACACTGCAACAGATCACGACAGATCAGGGAACCGTGCTTCTCCTGGAAACGGTTGAGAAACTCCCTGACCAGATAATAGGTCTCCTCCTTGGCAGCGACATCGTTCACCGAGACCGGACCCTTTTTCAACCCAATGACGAGAATCGCACCGGTAACCGCACCGCAGGTGTGGGCTGTCCGCCCCATCCCTCCACCCAAGCCAGTGGCGAGTTTCAACGCCAGCTCGCGCTCCAGCCCCTCTTCTTCGCCATAGACCGACAGGATGGCCTGCGAACAGAGGAACCCATCGCAAAAGCTGGAAACAGCCTCTTCGTTCTTGGTCATGAGCCCGAACCCCTTTGACAATACAATCGGCGATCTCATTCGAATAGAGCAGCTATACCTGCTCGCGTGGGGTGGCGCACTACCCCCTTCTCGGTAACTATAGCATCAATCAGTCCGGCAGGGGTTATATCGAACGAGGGGTTCCAGGCCGCGGCGCCCGCTGCAGCGACTGAATGGCCCTCCAGTGCGAGCACCTCCTCCTGCGGCCGCTGCTCGATGGGAATCTCCTCACCATCGGGAGCCGATAGATCGATGGTGGACAACGGAGCCACCACCATGACCTTTACGCCGTGGTGATGTGCGCTTACCGCGGTGCTGTAGGTCCCGATTTTGTTCGCCACATCCCCGTTTGCCGCTATGCGATCCGCGCCGACAATCACCCACTCCACAGCCCCTTGGGCCATCAGCCAAGCGGCTGCGCCATCCACCAGGAGCGTCACGGGAATATCGTCCTGAACCAGTTCCCAAGCCGTCAGGCGCGCGCCCTGCAACCAGGGTCGGGTTTCATCCGCGTAGACATTCCGGATCCGGCCATCGGAAAAAGCGCGACGGATGACCCCCAGCGCCGTACCATACCCCCCAGTGGCCAGTGAGCCGGTGTTGCAGTGGGTGAGCACTGCACACGGATGCTCTATCAGGGCGGCACCGAGCTCCCCCATGCGGCGGTTGGCGCAGATATCCTCCTCGTGGATACGCTGCGCTTCCTGCAACAGCAACGCTACTGGATCGGCGTCCGCCACATCGTCCACAATCCGCCGCATCCGTTTCAGTGCCCAACACAAATTCACTGCCGTGGGCCGTGCAGCGGCAAGAGCAGCGAAGTCATCCTCCATTGCCCTTCTCCAGTCACGCGGGGAAGAGTCCCTGGCACAATGTGCGGCCAGCACCACCCCATAGGCCGCAGCTATCCCGATGGCCGGTGCACCACGCACAACCATGGCCCGGATCGCCTCGGCAACCGCAGTGGCAGATTCCAGACAGAGATACCGCTGCTCTCGCGGCAACAGGCGCTGATCCAGCAGATAGAGTCGGCCGTTACGCCACTCGACGGCACGTACCGTATCGTGATGGCTTATCATATGATAGTGGTGTAGACCCGGTATCGGAAAAGTGGCGGAGGGTCAGGGATTCGAACCCTGGATGGGCGTAAACCCATGCCGGTTTTCAAGACCGGTGCTTTCAACCACTCAGCCAACCCTCCTGCAGGATGCATAAGGCTACCTAATCAGAGGCGAAAAAACCAGTGCCGCGCCCCGGATGCTCTATTTTGCAGCCTCGCATCCATGGCGAAGCACCGGCTTGCTATTTCCGGTTGGTAGGGTATGCTTGAACCAACACCGAATAGCGCTGTCTTAGACCAGAGAAACCATCTCGATGCAGGAGAATCAAATGTTCAACGACCAATCCATCACCACTGCCGGACGTTCTCAGGGCGTACTGGCGACCAACAAGGTGATCCGCAACACCTATCTGCTGCTCTCCGTGACGCTGCTGTTCAGCGCTGTTACGGCTGGCATCTCTGTTGTGATGAACTTTCCCCCAATGGGACTGCTCATTACCCTGGGCGGATACTTCGGGCTGCTGTTCCTGACTACGAAATTCAGTAACAGCTCGCTGGGTCTGGTCTTCATCTTTGCCTTGACCGGCTTTATGGGGCTGACACTCGGGCCGCTCATCAACGCCTATCTGGGCCTCCCCAACGGTGGCCAGATTGTGGCTACCGCCATGGGGGGTACCGCACTCATCTTCCTGGGGCTGTCGGCATATGCCATAACTACCCGCAAGGACTTCAGTTTCATGGGCGGGTTCCTGATGGTGGGGGTCCTGGTGGCGTTCCTGGCGGGAGTGGCATCGTTTCTGTTCTCCATGCCAGGCCTGTCGCTGGCCGTATCCGCCATGTTCGTACTGCTGATGTCCGGCCTGATCCTCTATCAGACCAGTGAAATCGTCAGGGGTGGTGAAACCAACTATATTCTCGCTACCATCACCCTATTCGTCTCCATTTACAATCTGTTTACCAGCCTTCTCCAGTTGCTGGCGGCGTTCAGTGGTGACGAGTAAACCGGCGCAGCAACCCAGCTGCAATACCCCGCT
>JALSRO010000201.1 GCA_026984715.1 Chromatiales bacterium
TTACCGCCTTGCCGCTGGTACTACCGCCTACGGTGCTTGGCTTCTATCTGTTGATCCTGTTGGGCCCCAAGGGTCCTGTGGGTGCGCTGATGCAGGATCTGGGGCTACAGACACTGCCGTTCACTTTTCCCGGTTTGGTGGTGGCTTCAATGATCTATTCGCTGCCCTTCATGGTACAGCCGCTGCAGGACGCTTTTGCCGCCATCGGTAGCCGACCCCTGGAGGTGGCGGCGACGTTGCGTGCCTCGCGCCTGGATCGCTTTCTGACCGTGGTTTTCCCGTTGGCCCGGTCCGGCTTTCTGACCGGTACGGTACTGGCCTTTGCGCATACGGTGGGGGAGTTTGGCGTGGTTCTGATGATCGGTGGCAACATCCCCGGAGAGACCCATGTGCTTTCGGTAGCCATCTATGATCATGTGGAGGCCCTGGAGTATGAAGGTGCACATCTGCTTTCGGCCGGCCTGTTGCTGTTTGCGTTCACCGTGATACTGCTCCTCAATATGATCAATGGCCGCGCACCTGGCGAGAGTAGGCGCTGATGGCGGTCAGGGCGCATCTCGAGGTCACGCTGGAGCACTTTTCTCTGGATGTCTCATTCGAGATCCCCGGCCATGGCGTCACTGCGCTTTTTGGGCAGTCCGGCTCCGGAAAGACTACTCTGTTGCGCTGTCTGGCCGGACTGGAGCGAGGCTCCAGAGGATTGTTGGAGGTCAATGGTTCGACTTGGCAGGATGACGCCAAGGGGATCTGGCTTCCACCCCATCGGCGTGCCATCGGTTATGTCTTCCAGGAGGCCAGCCTGTTTGCCCATCTGTCGGTACGGCGCAATCTGGAGTATGGAATGAAGCGTATCCCGGCGGCACAGCGCCGGGTCGGCTTTGATGCAGCGGTGGAGCTGGCCGGCTTGTCTCCGCTGTTGAATCGTAGTCCGGCCCGCTTGTCTGGTGGAGAGCGGCAGCGCGTTGCCATTGCCCGGGCGTTGTTGACCAGTCCGCAGTTGTTGTTGATGGACGAGCCTCTGGCTGCGCTGGATGAAGGTAGCAAGCGGGAGATCCTTCCCTGCCTGGAACGGCTCCACCGGGAGCTCTCTATTCCGGTGGTCTATGTGAGCCACTCTCTGAGAGAGGTGGCACGGCTGGCGGATCATATGGTATGGATGGAGGGCGGCCGGGTGCGTGCTTTCGGTGCACTGCAGAAGGTTCTGACACGGCTCGATCTCTCTGTTCAGCGCGGTGACGAGGCAGGGGCGATTCTGGAGACAGTGGTGGCCTTCCATGACGAACGGTACCAGCTTACGGCGCTGGAAGGTTGTTGTGGACGGGTATGGATCAGCCGTATCGATATTGCACCGGGAGAGCCGGTCAGGGTGCACGTTCCCGCGCGTGACGTGAGTATCAATCTGGAGAGAAGTGGAGACAGCAGTATCCTCAATATCTGGCCCACGGTGGTAGAAGATATCCGTGATCTCACGGATAGCCAGGTGCTGGTTCGGCTGAGTTGCAGCGGAGGGCAGAACAGTCCGCGGCTGCTGGCGCGAATCACGCGCCGATCATGTGCCAAGCTGCGCCTGAAACCGGGGATGAAGGTGTTTGCGCAGTTGAAGAGTGCAGCACTCATCGATTGATTCGTGCCACGGTGGCGTGTAGCACGCCGACGCGCACATCGGCGTGTGGACTTGGAAGGCGCAGGGTTGCTCTCTTTCCCGCGGGAAGCACACCCTCCACGGGAACCCGGTCCATTCTCCCGGTGCGTTGCTGGATGCCCAGGACAATCTGGTCGACAGCGACAGGAGCGCGGTTCTGGATCTGTACAAGAAAACGGCCTCTCTCATCCAGGCCACTGCGTATCAGAATGTACTTCCCGGGTTCTCGTGGCAGCTCCAGCCTGGCCAGAGAAATGGCAGCTTGCCGACCCAGTGGAGAGCGTGAGCCGGCCGCTGCCCGATAGTGTGCGATGGCGCTCTTTTCATCACGTGCCTTGAGTGCCATATTACCCAGGGCATAATGTGCGGTCGCCGTTGGAAGCAGTTTCAGGCTGCGTTCGAGGTCCTGACGGGCACTGGATTCATCTGCCAGCTCCTGCTCGATCAGGCCGCGTTGCAGATAAAAGGCGAAAAAGGCATCGTTTTGTCCGATTGCCTTGTCAAACGTGCGTTTCGCCTGCCGCAGTTTTCCCAGCTTCAGCAGGGCGTCGCCGCGCAGGCCATAGAACAGCGCCTCCCTTTTCTCTTGCTGAATGGCCTTGTCGGCCAGCGTCAACGCCCTATCTGCATCCCCTTCGGAGAGGGCCTTGCGGCCGGCATCGTAATCGGCATAGGCTTGTTTCGTGGCTTTCAGTGCAGAGATATGCCGCAGATACGCCTGCTGCCCTTTTTTCAGTCCCCGGGGAAGGGTGGCGGCATATTTCCGGTTTGCATCGACGCGCTCCTGTGAAGGAGGATGAGAGGCGAACAGCCCCTCCAGCCAGCCGGGTTTTCGCCCCTTCGAAAGCCTTACGAAGGTCTCCTGCAGGGTTACTGCTGCCTCGGGGTCATAACCTGCGCGAACCATATATTCTATGCCATATCTGTCTGCCTCCAGCTCGGCGTTGCGGCCATATTTGGTATTGATCAGTTGTGCTCCGAGGCCTGCGGCTCCCACCATCAGATCGGCATACTGCTCTCCGGCGGAAGCCATGCGGGCGGCAATGACTCCCAATTGCAGCAGCATGCCCCGCTCCATCGAACGGGCACCATGGCGTGCCGCCGCATGGACGATTTCATGCCCCAGTACTGCGGCAAGTTCCGCCTCGGAATTGAGCTCCAGCAACAGCCCCCGGTTGATGGCGATCTTGCCGCCGGGCAGTGCCCAGGCGTTGGGTACCGAGTTGTTGAGTACGACAAACTCATAGGGCAGATCCGGGCGGTCGCTCACCCTGGCCAGCTTCTGGCCTACCTCATTGATGTAGCGGGTGAGTTCGGGATCCAGTCGATAGGCACCCCCCTGTGACTGCCGGGAAGGGAGGTAGCTCTGCTGGCCAATCTGGATCTCCTGCGCTTGGGATACCAGATGCAGCTCGCGCTTGCCGGTTACCGGATTGGTGGCACAGCCGCTCAGTAGCAGCAGACCAGAGAGCAGGAA
>JALSRO010000202.1 GCA_026984715.1 Chromatiales bacterium
GTCCTGCCCCCGCCAAGCCTCCACGGAAATGCCATCCTGCTGGGCAAACTGCCTGGCGCGCAAAGCATCTCCGGCAGTCTTGCCGACGTCACCGACCTGATAGACCCTGCACTCCAACCCTGCCTCCCGGGCAGAGTGGGCCACAATGAAGCCATCTCCCCCGTTGTTTCCAGTACCGCACAACACCACAATCCGGCGCGCTTCCGGCCAACGGGAACGCAACAGCCGGAATGCCGCCCTTCCAGCCCGCCGCATGAGCTCGAACCCCGGAATCCCGATGTCTTCAATGGCGATACGATCCAGCTCGCGCACCTGGTCGGCCCGGTAGAGATTAACGTGGGGATTCTGTTCCTTGTCGATCATTATTAACCCGGCAACAGTATATATCGTATTCAGCCGTGGCGAGCCGGTTCACAGCAAGGCGGCCCATCGCCGTTGTAGCCACTCTACAGCAAGATGGGGTAACGCAGCCTGCGGGTCGGCACGCCGCGGCCTGTCGTTGAATATCATAGGGTTAGGTGCTTCATGCAGGCACTGGACCTGCGTTCCAGTGCGCTGGACAGGATCTACGAATGTCGCGGGTGCAGGGATGCACTGGAGCGACCTTGACAAGGGGATGACCCTTGCCTGCACACTGCGCCTTGTTCCGGCGCCTGCCTGAAGCCCTGAATGCGACATATATTGTTGCCGGGTTAACAGTGTGGAGGCGGAACCGGCCCCTGCCGGAGCAGTTGTATCAACCTGCCAGCAACAGCGCCTGATACCCAATCAGCAGCAGGTAGAGCAGAACCAACGCATAGAGTATATCGCCAACCTTGATCAGGCTCCAGAGACTTACATGATAGTAACCCACGAACAACAGGATCCCAAGGCTGGTGAGAGCGAACTTGCCGGCAACGAACAGGCGGGTATCGGTCTGGATCAGAAAATCCATCAACGGATTGATCTCCCGGCCACCGAGACTCAGGATCTGCAAGGTATTGTGTGCATCCAGCGCACAGAGCAACAGAATGGCCACTGTGACGAACAACAACCCCCGGGGATAGCTATCCACTCCCCGCCCAGAGAGAGCGGCATCACTCACGCGGCGCTGGCGCCGACGCCTCCCCCTTACGGCATGGATGTTGAAAGGTCGGATATGAGTACGGCGCTCGCGCAGGCTGCGCTGCTCGGCATGTTTCATAATGGCCTCCTCCCCTTCAAGCATAGCAGAACTGTCCAAAACCGAAGGAAACGATTTTGTTGCAGAGGCAGGCCACTAGCCGGGTTGAGCGAAGAGGCGCGCCAAGGCTGAATCCGATATATATCGTTGCCGGGTTAATAACCCGGCGGGGAAACCCCGCCGGGCCAGCTCGTTAGGCACGTGGTGGGCGGCTTCAGAATGTGTAACCAGCCTGCAATGCGAAGGAGGTCTTGGTATCCTGCGTAACACCGTTTTCATCCTTGAAGATCTTGTTGTCGCTGCTGACATAGGAGAGCTCGGCGCGCACGAAGGTGTTCTCCGAAAAGTTGTAGGTGGGAGTGATGGCTAACGTGGTGGCGCTGTCCACACCATAGACCCCGCTGTTTCCATCACTCAGGAACTCCACCCGCACCGGCACCGTCATCTTGTCGCTCAAGCTGGGAGTCGCATAGAGCGCGATACCGAAGGCAGTATCATCCCCTCCTGCAACCGGGGCTTCATCCAGCATGTGATAATCGAAATTGGCGGCAACCGGCATCTCCCCAATCTTGCCACTGAGGATGACATCCACCAGACTCTTGTAACCCTCATAGGTGTAGTAGCTGACCGCATACTCCATGGGACCTGCAGAGCCGTTGGTGCCCACAGCCCAAGCGGAATCGGCACTCCCGAGAGTGTCGTTGTTCGCCTCCGCATAGAACCCCATGTCACCCGCGTCGAAATTGACACGCAGGCCGGGATAGTAGACCGGCTGACCACCCCACAGGGCTGCGATAGTTGCATGCGGATTGCCGTAGGAGGGGGCAACTTCATAACCGACTTTGGTAGCGAGCATGCCCGCCTCGATACTCAGACCCTCGGCCGGAGCCACGGTGAGCCATCCATACTGCAGACCGAAGCTATAGGGAGTGTTACCCACTCCTCCATCCAGCACCGTAATAGCGTCCAGGCTACCGAAAGCACCAACGAAACCAACCCCCTTGCTGGCGTCCCCGGAGAGCTCGACCACGAAGTCGGATACGTGATAGTCGTCGTTGTTGTCACTGCCGGTATTGCTGGTATAGAAATACCCGGCGGTCATCCCTCCTGCCAGATTGATATCTGCTGTCGAAGTGATAGTGCCGGCGAAGGCGGCTGGCACAGTAACTGTAGCGATGGTCGCGGCGAGAATACTCTTACGCATGTCTAATATTCCTCTGATCTGGTTTTTCATGATTTTGCGCCATCTCCTGATGGCGCGCTCCCTTGCAAATCGAGCGCTCTCAGCAATCATTGCCCGCAAGCGCTCCGGCGGCCCGCTGGAAGCCAACACTTTCCACGGCAACAATCAACCAAAAGGCAAAAGTTGAGCCACAACTAAAATATACTTATATATCAAAAAAATACCCTCCACACAGAAAACACGACAACCACCGTTGCACCAAAATAATTCGATCGCACCATCCAGCGCACCAAAATGGAACAGTCGCCTATCCTAAAAGGAGGAAGAAGCCCTGCCATCGCAAGGGGGACGCCAGAGAGACACTCCGGCACACTTCCCCGCACCAGGGAGGAGCAGTGACATGTCTATCCGAAAGCCGGAAAATATCGCCCTTTCCCGGTACCACCGATTCACTGCCGGGTTGATAATCCGTCACCGAGTCCAAGCGGCTTTTCCTTTTCTGTGCCATCACACGGGAATGCAAATAGATACCGGCCAGTTGAGGTAGAATAGCGCTTTTTGCATCAATGAAATATGGATCAGACACAGCTCCCCTCCCCTCTACGACCTGAACTGCCCCCCAAACCCGGCACACGCCTGGACTGGGGGCGGCTGTATGGCAGCAGTTTCGGTCTGGCCATCCACGCCGCGGCAAGCCGGCACAACGCACCGGCCATGGTGATCACGCCGGACACCCCGACCCGCTGCGACTGG
>JALSRO010000203.1 GCA_026984715.1 Chromatiales bacterium
TTCTATCTCTGTTCCCAGGGATTTGCCCATGAAACCGCTGAAGAGCTCTCGGCACTCAGCGCCGATCTGGCCACCCTGCACGAACGCCATGCCGGTCTGCTGAAAAACAACCTGGGGCTTCGTTCCAACGCTTGGGCCGTCGTCGATGCTGCCGGCAACAGCGAAGTGGGGTTCTGGCCCATGTATATAGGAAAACAGCGTTTCGTGCTGGTGGTGGGAGGTATGCCACGCCTCAATCAACCAACCTTCACCCACCTGATATGGGCTCTCAGCATCCGTTATGCTGGCAGCTGTTAACCCAGCGACAATATAATCGTATTCAGCCGTGGCGCGCTGGCCCGCAGGCTGCCTACCCATCTGGCGGTAGAGCAAGCAGTAAAGGGCTCGCTTCGCTGCGAACCGGCACGCTACCGCCAAATACGGTATATTGTTTCCGGGTAATATAATGTTAAAGATAAGCAAATAAGCGCCGATTAAGATGCTTAATTTCCATTTTTGATAGAAAATACCCCCCAGAGACAGGAGAAGGCGCCAGCAGCCACCCGGAAGCGGCGGAAGATACCCCCGCTTCTGTGATTGTACAGGTGGAGTGGACGGCAGCAGGTTTGTTATTTTTTCATATATCCAATTTCATTCCACCAGGAGTAGAAACCCATGCGTGAAGAGATGCTCAGTTCGATACTAAAGGAACTCAATGGTACCTCGGCCGATATCGAGGCCTCGGCCGTGATATCCACCGATGGCTTGATGATGTCCAGCGTTCTGCCGGCAGAGCTGGATGAGGACCGGATGGGCGCCATGAGTGCCGCCATGCTCTCCCTTGGAGACCGCACCTCCCAGGAGCTGGCCCGCGGAACCCTGGAGCAGACCCTAATCAAGGGGGACAAGGGGTACATCCTGATGACCTATGCCGGGCCGGATGCCGTAATCACCGTGCTGGCAAAACCACAGGCCAAGCTGGGATTGATCTTCCTGGACGTGAAACGCGCCGCAGAGAGCATCAGCAAACTGATCTGAACAGCCGCAAAAGAGCATCGGTTCGACCCTGCTGGCACCACCGCTTTCCGGTGGCGGTCACGCCATCTGCTGCATCTTCCGCCCGCTGGCGGGTGCAGCAGACGGCATCTCCCCGGCTGGCGAACACCGCACAGCACTCCTTAGTGCGGATGCTGCGAAACCATCGGCCCCTGGCCCGCTGCCGCGGCAGCAGCTACATATCCATCCAGTATTCGTAGGGCATGTCCTTGGCAAGCTCCAGCCCGCCCCGGGCCCCGGCATACAACGGATCGTCCACGACGGTTACGTTGCAGGGGCCCATCTCGGAGAGAGCCTCCATCAGGTAGGAATCGATACCGGCTATCTGACTGCACCCTCCCGCCAGTATGATGTTGTTACGCACCTGATCCTGATACTCCGGATCGAAGCGCGCTATCATGTCCATGGCGGTCTCGGCAATGGCGGGGAGAATACTCTCACAGGCTCGCCGCATCTCGTTGGTGATATCGTGAACCACGAGACGCCCCTCGACCCGAACCTCCACCTCGACCTGGGTGAGAGAATCGCCCACGAAACCATACTCCTCCTTGAAGGCGCGGATGATGTTCATGTTGAAATCGGCATCGGGATAACGCTCGGTCAGCAGGCCAAGCAGCTGTTCATCGATATAGTCGCCTGCGGTGGTCAGGCTGCGCTGGTCGTCCACGCTCGGCATGGTACCGTGCATGATACAGAAATCGGTGGTCCCCGCACCCATGTCGATAATCATGGCATTGTCCAGTGCCCCCATGCCGTAGGCAACGGCAAAAGGTTCGGAAACGACTATCAACTTTTCGGCATAGTCGGATATGGCCTCCCGAATAGCCTGCTTGTTGACCTTGAGCGCTTCGGCAGGAACCCCCACGGCGGCAAAGATCTTCTGCCGCGGTCGAGGTCCGACCAGATCGATCAGATGGCCAATCAGCTCGGCAACCGACTCCTCGTCCTTCTCGGTTCCCGACTTGATGACCCCTTGGGCGAGTGGCCTGACCACATCCAGCGAGAGGCGATGCTCATTCACTTCGTCACCGAACAGCACCCGGTCCCCAAGCATCTTGCGTGCGACGAAATCCTTTGGCCAGCCAACCAGGCTCTGTACCCAGTCACGTTTTCCGTTGCTGGCCGCAATGGCCGAGCGGGATGTGCCCAGATCGATTCCGATCCGCAGCGCCTTGTCCTGCTGGCTCACCTTAACTTTTGCCATAGGTTGTACTCCATTGCCGGGGCGGCCGCCCCTGTTGCCGACCTGACTGCTTCAGGTAGGAGAGAATGCCCCTCTCCAGGGCTCCTGCTATTTTATCGCGATAGGCAGGTTTTGCCAGACGGGCCTCCTCCTCAGTATTGCTGATACAGGTCACCTCGGCAAGCACACTAGTGGTCTCCGCCCCCAAAAGTACCACAAAGGGGGCAGTCTTGATCCCCACATTGACGATATTGCGGTTACTGCGATGCAACGTCCGGTAGACGTTTCTCTGAATGTGTGCCGCCAACCGCCGGGACTCCTGCTGTTTCAGCGTGTCGCTCAGCCCGGCGATCAACTCACCGAACTCTGCCACCATGTAGTCCGAACGGCGGTTCTCTTGCTCCGCCGCCTTCAGACTGTGCTCATCCGCGGGCGGACCGAAATAGTAGGTCTCCACGATGGTCATCGGATCGTTCGGAATGGTGTTCAGATGAATCGAGATCAGGAGATCGGAACTGTTCTCCCTGGCAAACTCAACCCGGTGCTTGAGCGACAGCGTGACATCCGAGTCCCGCGTCATGAATACCCGCAACCCCTCCCTGCGAACCAGTCTCTCATAGAGCAGACGGGCAATCTCCAGGGTGATATCCTTCTCCAACATCCCGCTTGGGCCAATGGCGCCCGGATCTTCCCCTCCATGCCCCGGATCGATGACGATAGTACGCACCTCCAGTCCAAACAGATCTGCCAGTGCTACCGCCGGCCGATCGAGCAACACACGATAGTCGCTGGCGCTGGAGATGCCGCCATCCGGCACCGTCCACTCATCGGGCCCGTCGCTACCGTCCAGTGGGGCAACAGCACCCCTGCCCGAGAGAAAAGCCCGTCTGTGAGGAGCCATCGGAGTGGAAACCGGCATCTCTTGCGAAGAGGTCACGCCGGCATTGGCATCATCGATCAGAGGTGGCAGGCCGCTGTTCCAACCCGCAGCTGCAATTTCGACGGCCGCGCTCTTCCCCGGCGGGAGGGAATCGGCACCACCTGGAAAAACCGAATGGGCACCACTCCCCATGAGCGGCAGGATCACTACCAATCCTGCAACGCGCACCCAACGCCCCATTCTCTGGCGCCGCTGGCCTCGCTGCTGCAGGGAGAGGAGTTTCTCCGCGCTCAGATTGCTGCGGTAGACATCATGCAGGATGGTTCTCTTGAACGCCTGCTGCCCGGTTTGCCCGTTGTTTCCCATAGCCGTCCAGTCTGTGTTGGCAAAGCAGATTTTACTTTTTTTTACATTACGTCACCATAGTGACACTCCGCGATATCGGGTTCTTTCTCCGCCTGCCCGCTGGAATATTGAGTCCAAAGGGATATCCGGATATATTCATCGGGCGGCTCTTCATCGAGTCGAATGGGTAACACCAGACCACCGCGCAGCGGCACTGCCCTTGACAAGGATGGCCCGGTTTCACCCACTCGACTTGATTGAGAGTCCACCAGACCGGATGCTTCTCACCGAATCTCTGCATGAAACCATCGCCACCGACCACCGAGCAGGAGTTGCTGGAACGTGCCACCGCCCTGGCCGGAATGACCATGGCGCAGGTCGCCACGTTGGCCGGCTGGCCCTGCCCTGCCGATCTGCATCACAACAAGGGGTGGAGCGGGCAGTTGCTCGAGTACGTACTCGGCGCCAGCGCAGGTTCACTGGCCGAACCGGATTTCCAGGCTATCGGAGTGGAGCTGAAGAGCCTGCCGGTGGATTCCCGCGGCCTGCCAAAAGAGTCCACCTACGTCTGCAGCGTACCGCTGGAGAACTCGCCGGGAGGTTGGGATGACTCCTGGGTAAACCGAAAGCTGCGCCGGGTTTTGTGGTTCCCCGTCGAAGCCGCATCTACCATCCCCCTGCCGCAGCGGCGCCTCGGCACACCGCTGCTGTGGAGTCCGGACAGACAGCAGGAAGCGGCACTGCGCCAGGACTGGGAGGAGTTGATGGATATGGTCTCTCTGGGAGAGCTGGAGAAGATCACCGCCCGCCACGGTAGCATCCTCCAGATTCGGCCCAAGGGGGCCAATGCCAAGGCGCTCACCTGGGGGATCGACTCCTGCGGCAACCGGATATTGACCACTCCTCGAGGGTTCTACCTGCGCAGCCGCTTTACCGCAGAGATACTGCGGCAGCACTTCGTCACACCAGGCTGAGGCGCTCCGCCGAGGAGGCTCCCCCCGCTCCCAAAGCCTCTGATCGACCGAATCACCAACCAATGGCAGCGCGGCCGGGGAGCTTTCGAATCGCCATGTTCAGGTGGTACGGCAGCATGACCAGACCGGTGGCGGCGATGGCCTTGAACCCCGCATATGCCACCCTTTTCTTCAGACTGCTCCGGTTACGGGTTCGCTTGTACCAGATATCGATGCCATCCCTGATTCCCGGCGGCAAAAGCCGCTCGGCATCGCCCGGCAGCAACGCCATAATCTCCCGCTCACTGCCGCCCCGGATCCCGGCCCGGAGCAGATCTTCCCAGCTCTGCTCCTCTCTCACCTGGTCACTGAAACGCTTCGCGATCCACTCCACCGCCGGTTTTGGCAGGAAATTCAGGCCAGGAATCCCCCCGGTGGTGTGGATCTCGACGGGAAACCAGCGATTGGGGGTCTGGTTGATGAACAGAACCGCGCCCGGTTTCATTGCCGACCACAGCAGCTCGAGCAGCGGCCGACGCTCGCTCGGCAACAGATGTTCGAACACCGCCGACAACATCACCACATCGAACTCGCCCAGATCATCCGGCAGGCGGTTTGCTGCCGGCGAGAGTTTGAAAGAGATATTGTCGAATCCGTAGTACCGCGCACGCGCACGCGCCACCTCCAGATGCCGCGCCACCAGTTCCACCCCTACGATCTCCCCGATCTCGGGGAACATGCGAGACAGTATCATCGCGGAGGCACCCGACCCGCAGCCGAAATCCAGCAGGCGCTTGCCGGCGAAGGTCTCATCCGGCATGTGGAGGAATATGTTGTTGCGCAACTCCTTTTCGACATAGTCGGGATCCTCATCCCGCCGGATGTCATCGATTAGGTAGGGACCGAAGATATCGAGCTCCTTCTCGATCAACGAGTGGGGATAGCTCGTCACCCAACGTGAAAAGGGAATGAAGACGTCCCGAAGCGGCTCCACCAGGATCGACGTCCTGCCATCCTGCGTACCGGTCAGTGTGACGCGGACATCGTTGGACTGCAAAGTTCTCATAACAGACTCCTTTCCGTTGAATACATCAGGGTTCCAGTAACCCGTATGCTCGCTCTCATCCTGATAGCGGGAATACTTACCCTGCAGAGCGTCCTGACTCAGGACGGAAACCGGCGCTACCTACGAGGCAATTGTAGTGAATGGCCATACCGCACAACTACCGGATTGCTCCCGAGCAAAGCGGAAAAAGCCGATGTTTCTGCCAAACAGAATGTCCACTAGTCTGCAGCAACTGGGGACACCGGAGCGACCTTCACAAGGGAACGCCCCCTGCCTGAAGCCCTGAATGCGGCATGGCATATATTGTTGCCAGGTCAATAGTATATTTTATGATACAACCCCCTGGCACACAATATGGCCTGAAGGGGGAATCCACGCGCCTGCCGGCACTGCGCTACCGCTTCTCAGACCCCGGAAACACCGCTTGGTCTCAGCTCAGACAGAGGGGTTCCCAGGGTGGGTCGGGGTTCTGCCCAGCAGCTGACCAAATGCCCTGCCCTGCTCCGCTGTATCTCTCCTCGCCCCCTGTTCACTGCGCTGGAGTATCGCGCCGATGGTCTCGATACGGGCCTCAATATCCTCTTCGAGCTCTTGGGCGAACCGTGGATTTGCTTTCAACACCTTTTCCACTGCGTTCCGGGCCAGCTCGACCACCTGGACATCGCTGGCGGCATAGACACTGACCAGATTCCTGCTGCGCCTCAGGGCAGCCACGATGCCGATCAGGTCACCAGGCTCCGCACTCCCCATCCCCTGTTCACGGCCTTCGCGATCCGTGACATACCGCTGTGCAGTTCCAGTGAGTATGACAGAGAAGTCGTTGCACTCCACCCCAGCAGCCAGAATCTGCTCGCCGGCGCCGAACCGCTGAATACGCGCCCCACGGGTGATCTCCTCCATTGCGTGGCGGGAGAGACTGAACACTTCCAGCTCCAGCAGACGTTCCACCAACTCCTCCGGCTTGACCAGATCATCACTGCCCAGATTCATCTCCGAACCGGCAAAGTGGTAGAGCTGGTAGTCCTCATAGGGGAACACGATGTTGTAGCGTTTGGCCGCATACCAAGCGCGGGTCAGAAAGGCATCGCGGATCTCGTCCACCTTGCCGTAGTCGTCGAAACAGAGCAGCGCCTCATAGGCCCCCGCATCATCCGCCAGCTCGCGCAGAATCACCCTGGGGGCGGGCTCCTCGAGTACTCCGGGCGTGGCTTGCGCCGCCTCCAGCAGCGCCTTGCGCACCAGATTGGGGGGGTGCTCCTCCCAGAACCGGATGATGACGCGCTCCATATGCACCGGCGAGGGGTGGCTGTAGTTACGGAAAGTGTCGCGCGCCAGCACCGAGTTCGGGATCACCAGCAGATCGTTCTCCAGAGTCCTGAGGGTGACCGAGTACCAGTTGACCGTCACCACCTGTCCGGTCACCTCGCCGGTCCTGAGCCAGTCCCCCACCTTGAACTGGCGCGCCGAGATCAGGGTGATGCCGGCGAACAGCCCGCCCAGGGTATCCTGCAGCGCCAGTCCCAATACGATGGAACCGACCCCCAGCGCCGCCAGCATCTTGCCCAGGTCTATCCCCCATACCGACGACATCACAAAGGCGACGCCGAGCAGAATGAAGAACAGCCGGGCGATGTTCAGCACCAGGGAGGGGATGCGGCTCTGCCACCCCTCTCCCGCGCTGTGGGAGGACCAGAACAGGTTGAAGGCGGACAGTGCCAGATAGATGAGGCTGATCCAGAAGACAGAGGCGGCGATGCGCACCCAGACGTTGCCGTCGGGTAGCTCCAGGACGTTGGTCAGCAGCAGCCACACCACCAGGCTGGGAAGCACAAAATACAGGGTACTCCCCAGCGAGCTGCGCGATCTGTCCCCGCCACTCTCGATGCGGGAGAGCATCTCCCCGAACAGGATGGTCAGCAGCGGAAAGCCGATCAGTAGCCCCACCCCCCAGGCGAGCCAGCTCTCCTGCGGCATCCAGTCAGGCATCGGCCGGCTCCTTGCCCACTGGGACCAAGCACCAGACCTGCATGCTCTCCCCCCCCTTGATATGCACCTGTCCGGCCTCGCGGAACCCCTCCCGGTCATGCAGTTGGGAGTACATCTGGCCGGAGATACAGATGGAACCCGGCGCCGCGACGGAGCAGATTTCACTGGCCAGATCCACTGTGCTGCCCCAGATGTCATAGGTGAAACGATGCCGCCCAATCACCCCGGCAAGTACGGTTCCGGAGTGGATGCCAACCCGCAACTCGAGTTCCAACCCACACTCCTGACCGATGCGCCGCACGCTGCTCATCATCTCGCGGGCGAACTCCAGCGCCCGCTTGTCGTGATCCAGCCTCGGGGTGAGCAGGCCGCAAGCAGCAATGTAGTCATCTCCGACGGTCTTGATCTTGTCCACACCGTGGGCCTCGGCAGCGTCATCCAGCTCGGCAATCAGGTGGTTGAGGCGCGCGATGGAATCTGCAGGGTCCTCGTCCTCCCCAGGGCTGCTGAGACCGGTCAGCATAGTGACAATCACCGACACATTGGGAATGCGATCGACGATCTGCTGCTCTCCCGCCTTCATGCGCTGCGCCACCGATTCCGGCAGGATGCTATGCAGCAGCAGGGCGTTCTCCTGCTCCTTGTCCTCGATGATCTGCTTCTGCTGGCGGATCCCCTCCACCATGGTGTTGAATGAATCCGCCAGCTCACCGAACTCGTCAAGGCTGTCCACCTTCACCCGAACCTCGGACTCCCCGCTCCCAACCCGGCGCATCCCGGCCACCAGCGCGTGGATCGGACGGGTGACATAGCTTGCCAGCAGCAGCGCCAGCAGGGTGATCACCACCCCGAGGATGGTGGCCGATACCATCACGTGACGCCGGAACCGGTCGATGGGGCGATTCACCTCGGCGATATCCATCTCCGAAAGGATCACCCAGTCCATACCGCGCACCCGAAGGGGAGCATAGGCACTCATCACCGGTACACCGCGGTAGTCGATCACCTCCTTGGTACCGGTTTTGCCACTCAGGGCCAGATCCACCGTTTCGCCGTGCACCGGCTGGAACAGGATGGTGGTATCGTTCTTCTCGATGCGCCGGATCTCGTCGGCGGGCATCCCGATTCCACGCAGCATCTGCAGATAGCGTTCACGATCCTGGATCAGAAAGCGTGAGTCGGAGCGCATCAGGTGATTGCGCCCCACCAGATAGACCTCGCCAGTCTCACCCATACCGCTGCGCTCCCACTCGCGGTTGCTGGTCATGACGTTGTTCAGCTCATCGCTGGGGACCTGCAGAGCCAGGATCCCGGCGATCTCCTTCCCGTCGAATACCGTCACTGCCACAAAGGCCGCCGGTGCTCCATAGGAAGGGACATAGATATCGTAATCCTGAAACCGGACCCGGCCCCGCTCCCTGGTGCGCATAACCTCCTTCACCAGCCGGGCGAAGTTGCTGGAAGCGTAAGGGCCGTGCAGCAGACTGGTGGCGAAATCGGTCTCCTTGAACACCGAGTAGATGACGTTGCCGCTCTCGGGATCGATCAGAAACAGATCGTAATAACCGAACTTCTTTATCAGACTGCGCAGACTCTCGTGATAGCGCTCATGCACCTGGGCATAGTAACCGCTGTCCCCCGTAGCCCGAATCAGCTCATCCTTGCTCCCCACCTGATTGGGATTGGCGGCGATGTAGTGGTACTGAAGCCATACTGCAGCGGCACCGTCTGGAAGGTAGTGTTTCACCTCCGGCTCACCACCCATGCGGTCCTTCAGACGTGGAATGAACTCCTTGCGATAATAGTCGGCAAGCTGCCGCCGTTGCGCATCCGATACGGATTCACGTTCGGCCAGATTGTAGGCAGTACGAAACTCGTTCAGTGCCTCGATGATGGTGCGGTTCTCCGCGAAGGCCAGCACTTGATCATGGATATCGGAGAAGTAGGCCTGTACCTGCTGGGTCTTGGCCGCCCGCAATGTCGTAAGCTCATTGTAGATTGCCTCATTGAGGGCATCTCTGGCGGATCGGAACCCCTGATAGCCAACCACTGCAATACTGGCAAAGCTGGCAAGCAACAGCAGGATCACCAGCTTGGACCGAATACTCAAACGCCCGCTGAAACTCATCCGATACTCCCTTCGCAACCATAAAGCCCCTGCTCCCGATGCCATTATACAGAAACAGCGTCACGGCTGAAGGAAACTAACTGCACGTTTTTTCGCCATTTTCTGTCCCTCCAGCCGAAAATCTGATATTTTGTACTACAGTTGTATAGAACCCTGAGATAACTTTCACAACAAGGGCGCGTCTATGCAGGACAACCGCATTCGATTACATTTTTCTATAGCGATATTTTTACTGTTCATCATCCCTCTATGCAGTGTGAGCGCAGCACCCGATGGCGCCAGGCTGTTCGCCATGAACTGTGCAGCGTGTCATGGCGACCGCGGAAACGGCGGGATCGGCATCCCTCTCTCCCTGCCAGATTTTCTCGGCAGCGTCACCGATGAATTTCTCTTCCAGACCATCCGGCACGGACGGCCGGGGCGTATCATGCCATCCTTCCGGCATCTCTCCAATGAACAGATCGATGCCATCGTCAGCTACATCCGCAACCTGACACCGGTAAAGGTGAATCTGTTACCGGAGGGGGCAACGGGAGACCCTGAAAAAGGGCGGGATGTCTTCGCCAGAAAATGTGCCCGTTGCCACGGTCCGTTGGGGAAAGGTGGAGCAGGCACGGGAGTAAACTTCACCCGTCTGCACAACCTGCCCATCGTTGCGCCGGGACTGAACAATCCCGGATTTCTCGCCGCCGCTTCGGATCGGATAATCAGGACCACCCTCCTTCGGGGGCGCAGTAAGACACCCATGCTGCCCGCCGCAAAAATGGGGCTCACTATCCAGGATGTGGATGATGTGGTCAGCTACATACGAAGTTTCGAGAAGGGGTTTCAGCAATCGAAGAATTCCGCTACCCGCTCCATCGAACCAACCCTTCTGACGAGCTCGAAGCTCCCCTTCGATGCAACAGTCGAAAAGATAAAACGGGCCATATCCGCCCAGCGATTGCGCATCATCCGGAGCCACTCGCTGGATGACGGACTGGTCCCCCAAGGGAGCGAAAACAAGAAACGGCAGGTGATCTTCTTTGGCAATCTTCACCAGATAAACACTCTGCTCGCAATCGATCCGAGAATGGGACTCTTTCTTCCCAATCGTATCACCATAATGGAACAGAGTGACGGCAAAGTGCTGGTTGCGGCAGTCAATCCGCTGCGCTTCGGCCAGCTTTTCAACAACGCCAATCTAGAGTACACCGCCAGAGAGTTGCACAATACCTATTCCACCATTCTCGGGGAGATCACGGAATGAAAACAGGACCTCTTCCACGCCACCTGCTCTCTTTCCTGCTGCTGATGCTGATTTCCCTGCCGCTGCATGCAGATCACCTCATCATGGTCCGCGCCCACAAGCCCCTTGCTGCCACACTGGGCCAGCTGAGGCAGGCGATTCAGAAACAGGGGTATACCGTCTCCCGCGTGGATATGGTCAACATCGGCCTGCTCGGTATGGGCTATACGAGCAACAAATACCGGGCAGTGTTTTTCGGCAAAGCCGGAGAGCTCGACGAGCTTGCCCAAAAATATCCGCGACTCGTCCCCTACCTGCCACTGCGCATCGCCGTCTTCGCCGAAGGCGACAGCACCCTGCTGGTCACCATCAACCCTTCCACCTACGGCAGCTTTCTTCCAGCAGAAAAACCCGCAGAGCTCCTGAACCGTTGGCAGAAGGATATCGAAGAGATTCTTTCCCACGTATCCCGATAGCCAGTGGCTGTTCCGCCTCCCCCGGAAGCTGGCTGGGAAGAACTGGATCGACTCTGAAAAAATCGGGGCTGGGAAACCGAAACCGCGCGACCACGTTCCATGCCTGACGGCGCAACCAGTCTATAGTCCCTTTCATCCCGAGCTACGGATCTTTGTCTCCCCCGTCTCCCGATCAATATCAAACACCAGTTCGCAATACTCCTCATGGGCCTCCACCGGTGTCGGGTCATCGATGCAGCAGCTGCCCGAGACAATCCCGCGAAAAAACAGACCGGCCTTGACATATAGCCGCCCTCCCTCCTCCCATCTGCGAAGAACCATCAGCTCAAAACCATCATCCAGAGCCACATTTCCCAGACGAAGTTGCTGCTGCAACGGCAGCTCATCCACTGACAACGACTCCACCTCACTCTTGAAAAATTTGACAAAATCGGGACTGTCCCACGCCCCCAGGCTCTCTTTTAGTCTCATCACCTTTTCCTTTTCACGTATTAACCCGGCAACAATATGTGTCGCATTCAGGGCTTCAGGCAGGCGTCGGAACAAGGCGCAGTGCGCAGGTAAGGGTCGCTCCCTTGTCAAGGTCGCTCCAGTGCATCCATGCACTCGCGACACTCGGACATTCCTGTCCAGCGTGCTGGAACGCGGGGCCGGTGCCTGCCTGAAGCCACTGACCCCATGATATTCAATGACAGGCCGCGTTACCCCATCTTGCTGTAGAGTGGCTACAACGGCGATGGGCCGCCTTGCTGCGAACCGGCACACCACGGCTGAATACGATACATATTGTTGCCGGTTAAAAATATAAAACGGCTTCACCCAAACTGCCGCCGGAACCGCCACACCCCGAAACCGAACACCACGCCGCCGAGCAGGGTCAGCTGCAGCATCGGCGGCCAGAGGATCTCCATGCCGGCCCCCTTGAGCAGAATGGCGTAGGCCAGTTCGGTGTAGTAGAACAGCGGGGAGAGGTGCATCGCGTGGCGCAGCAGGGCGGGCATCGCCTCGGGCGGGGTCCAGGCGCCGGAGAGCAGCAGCAGGGGCATCATGATCAGGATCACCAGCATCACCACCTGTCCCAGGTTGCGGCTCAGGGTGGCGATGAACAGGCCGAGGCCGGAGGTGGCGAAGACGAACAGGGCGGTGGCGAGAAAGAACAGGGGGATGCTCCCCGCGATGGGTACCTGGAAGATGGGCTCGATGATCAGGAACAGGCTCGCCGCCACGCCGCCCAACAGCGTCAGCCCCATGGCCAGCACCTTGGGCAGCAGGATCTGGGTGGAGCTGAGAGGGGAGACCGCCAGCTGTTCGATGGTGCCCCGCTCCTTCTCGCGCACCGCCGCGGCGGCGGGCAGCATCAGGGAGAGCATGGTGAGGATGGTGAGCAGCTCGGAGATGGACATGAACCAGGGATCGGACTGGTTGGGGTTGTAGTAGACCCGCTGGCGCTCCTCCACCACCGGCAGCGCCTGCAGCTGCGCGCTCCCCATCCCCCGCTCCGCCATCTCCTGCCCGAAGCGCGCCACGATGCGCGCCGCATAGCTGGTGGCCAGGGTGCCCAGGGTGGCGTTGCTGGCGTCCACCTGCATCTGCACCGCCACCTGCCGCCCGGCCAGCAGGTCACGCTGGAGGTTCTCCGGGATGTCGATCACCGCCAGCACCTCCCCTTCGTCCAGCAGCCGCACCGCTTCCCGGTCACTCTCCACGGCCTGCTGGAAACGGAAATAGGGGGGCTGGAAACGGTAGATCAGCTCCCGCGAGGCGGCGCTGTGGTCGCGATCCATCACCGCGATGGGGGCGTTGCGCAGGTCGATGCTGACCCCCACCCCGGCGATGTAGATGTCGGCGGTGAAGAAGTAGCCGATCACCACCAGCAGGATGGGGTCGCGGGAGAGCTGTTTCAGCTCCTTGAGGGTCATCACCGCGACGCGATCCAGCCAGAGAAACAGGCGCTTCATCGCCGCGGCCGCTTGTGGAAGGCGGCGAAACCGATGCTCCACAGCACCACCGCATAGAGCATCAGCGCCAGCACGTTGCCCCACAGTACCGACCAGCCCAGTCCCTTGAGGAAGCTGCCCCAGACGATCTGAAGGTAGTAGAGAGGAGGAAACAGATGCGCCTGGAAGCGGGCATCGTTGCTCAACGACTCCACCGGCACCAGCAGGCCGGAGTAGAGCATCGCCGGGATGAAGGTGATCACCAGGGTGAGTAGTGCGGCGGCGGCCTGGGTGCGCACCATCAGCGACACCAGCAGGCCGATGCCGGTGGTGCAGATCACGTAGATGAGGGAGGCGAGATAGAAGAACAGCGGGTCCCCCTTGAACGGGGCGCCGAACAGCCAGACGGCGAAGGCCCACAGCACGAAGATGTTCAGCGCCGAGATGAACACGTAGGGCAGCAGCTTGCCGAGGAGGAACTCGCCGCGGCTCACGGTGGAGGCGTAGATGTTGTAGATGGAACCGTTCTCCCGCTCCCGCACCACCCCCAGCGCGGTGAGGAAAGGGGGCGATACCATCAGCACCAGCATGATCAGCCCGGCGCTCATCGACCAGGTACTACGGATCGCCTGATTGTAGAGATAGCGGGTCTCCAGCCGCACCGGCTCGATGCGCCGCCGCGCCTGCGCCTCGCTCATCCCCCGGCTGCGAGCCAGGTGGGCCGCCAGCAGGGAGGCGCTGAAATCGGCATTGATGGCCGCCACATACCCCTTGGCCACCTGGGTGCGATAGGGGAAGATGCCGTCGATCAGCGTCTGCACCGCCGCGGGTCGGCCAGCCTGCAGCCGCTCCCCGAACCGCGGCGGGATGATGATGGCGAAGCGGATGCGGCTCCTGGCCAGCAGACGATCCAGCTCCCGCTCGTCGCGCGCCTCTCCCTGGTAGTCGAAGTAGCGGGAGTCGATGAAGCGGTGCAGGTAGTCGCGGCTCAGGGCGCTCCT
>JALSRO010000204.1 GCA_026984715.1 Chromatiales bacterium
AGGTTCATGACAGCAGAAGTGATGGAGCCGCGGCAACCCGGCACCGCCATGCTGAAACCGAGTACCATGGCTCATCCACACCGGCAATCCATACCGGCGCGCCACCGCAGCGAGGCCAGCGGTATGGTCAGCGTGCTCGTGGGTTATCAGAATGGCCGTCAGCTGCTCCGGCTGCTTGCCGAGCCTGGCCAGACGCTCACCTATCTGCCGCCCTGAAAAACCGCAGTCCACCAGCAGGCAGGTGGAACCCTCCTCCACCAGCGTCGCATTGCCGCTACTCCCGCTGCCGAGGGATGCAAAACGCATCGAGCCCGTCAATCTTCGCTGCCACCGACAATCCGCGGCGGCTTCGCCATCTGCTCCACATCCATACCGGGTGGAGGAAATGGCCCACTGGGCTGCTCCGGCAACAGCAGGCTGTTGGAGCGCAGCGGTCTATCCAGGCCGGCAGGCACCTGCAGAGGGGGGATTGTCCCGGCACTGAAGTAGGCAGGGCTCCCCTTTTTTCCGCTGCCCGAACAGCCAGCCAGGACGGTCGACACCACCAGGGCCGTCAGTAGCACTACCTCCCGGCAACCCTTGCTCACTCCAACACCCCGGCCTTGCCGAGCGCCTGCCTGACACTGTCGTGATATCTCTCCACCAGCGGAGTCAAGGGCAGCCGGATTCCCGGGGGGATGAGCCCCATCTCCTGCAACGCCCACTTGACCGGAATGGGGTTGGACTCCAAGAACAGATCCCGGTGCAGATCGCGCAGCGGCCGATCGAGCTCTTCGGCCCGCTCTCTGTCGCCTTCGAGCGCAGCGGAGCACATCTCATGCATCTGGCGCGGTGCCACATTGGCAGTGACCGATATATCCCCCTTGGCACCCGACAGAATCAGCTCCCGGGCACTACTGTCATCACCGCTGTACAGATCGATGCGGTCACCGCAGCGCTCTAGTATCTCCCGCCCGCGCTGCAGATCGCCGGTAGCCTCCTTGAGGCCGATAATATTGGAGATGGATGCCAGCCGCTCCACCGTTTCCGGGAGAAGATCACAGGCGGTACGCCCCGGAACGTTGTACAGGATCTGTGCTATGGGTACCGCCTCGGCAACGCTACGAAAGTGCTGATAGAGCCCTTCCTGGGTGGGCTTGTTGTAATAGGGGGTCACCAGCAGACAGGCGTCGGCGCCCGCCTCCATTGCGCAGCGGGTGAGCGCAATCGCCTCGCTGGTGGCGTTGGCCCCGGTACCGGCAATGACCGGAATACGTCCCCCGGAAAACTCCACCACCTGGCGAATCACCCGGCAATGCTCCTGGTGATCCAGCGTTGCAGACTCGCCGGTGGTCCCCACCGCCACAATGGCATCCGTACCGCTCTCCACATGAAACTCCACCAGCCGCCCGAGGCTCTCTGCATCCAGCGAGCCGTCCGCCTGCATCGGAGTCACCAAAGCTACCATGCTACCGTGAAACATCACTACTCCCCTTTCGGGCCGTTTGAAGAAGAGCTGAGCCGCTGCCGGTGAAACAACGTGAAAACCGGACCGGACAGGGCATAGATCAACAGCATGAAAAACAGAACCTGGGGCGGATCGACGGCAATGAACACGAACACCATCACAATCGCCAACACCGCCATGAAAGGAATCTTGTGTTTCAGGTCGAGATCCTTGAAGCTGTGATAGCGTAAATTGCTGACCATCAGAATACCGCTCGACACCGTCAGCAGAAAGGCAGGAATGCGTAGCACCTCCCCGGTGAAGCCGTTATCGAAACCCACCCATACCAGCCCGGCGACCAGGCCAGCGGCTGCGGGGCTGGGCAACCCCTGGAAGAAGCGCTTGTCGATCACCTCCACCTGGGTATTGAAACGGGCCAGGCGCAGCGCGGCACATGCGGTAAACAGAAAGGCGGCCAGCCAACCCAGTTTGCCCATCCCGCTCAGTGACCATTGGTAGATGATCAGCGCGGGAGCGAGTCCGAAAGAGAGCATGTCTGAGAGGGAGTCATACTGAACTCCGAAATCACTCTGGGTATTGGTAAGCCGGGCCACCCGCCCATCGAGGCCATCCAGAACCATTGCCACGAAGATCGCCACCGAGGCGGCTTCGAAACGTCCCTTCATCGCTGCAATGATGCCGAAGAATCCCGCAAACAGCGCCGCCGTGGTGAACAGGTTGGGCAAGAGATAGATGCCCCGCCGCCGCGGCCGGCCACCTTCGTCCTCTCCCTTCTCCATCTCATTAGGTACCATGATCCAGCATCGCAATAATGTCGCTTCCCGAATGAACCCTGACCCCACGGTGCAGTTCGATATGGGTGGTGGCAGGCATCCACACTTCGACCCGTCCTCCTAACGGCACATAGCAGAAGCGCATCCCCTGCCCGGTTCGTTCACCAGGAGAGATGTGAGTACGCAACCGCAGCCAGGGAAGCCGCGGCTTTACCACCAGTACCACGTCGTCTCCCTCATCGCTCTGCAGCCAGCTGGAGACGAGGAAACGCATGCTCTCACCGCCCCCAGGGGGCTCAGCATACCACTGTTTCTGCAGTTTTCCCTCCATTGGCGCCCGCACCACATAACAGCCGGAGAGCGGAATATCCACGGTTACGCAGCAAGCCTCCCGGTCGAGATAGGGATCGTGCCGTTTCTCTGCGCTGATGATACGCCCGTCGGCGGGACTTACCACCCCCAGCGGTTTGGCCGGGATCTGCCGATCGGGATCACGAAACAGGAAGGCTGCGACGGCAGCGGCAATCCAGACCGGCAGTGACGCCAGCCACCCTTTCCAATAGACCACGACAACGGCAGCCACGAGTAACGGCAGAAGAAGCCACAACCCCTGGACAGCGACGACTGAATAGTATCGCGACCGCATGGCAGGATTCAGAACGACGGCCCCATACTACCGACACCCTCCCCCTTTCCGGACAGCTCAACCGGCGTCCTCGGACTCTGTACCGGGTACATGCTGAGAGCCACGCTACCGCAATCAGTTCTTGCTCTTATCGACGATCTTGTCTGCCTGGATCCAGGACATCATGCCACGCAACCGTGCCCCGACCTGCTCGATAGGATGTTCCCTTCCC
>JALSRO010000205.1 GCA_026984715.1 Chromatiales bacterium
AAGGATCATGAAGGGGTGTTTGCACCGCTCTGTCGATATATGGATGCGTGGTACGCAGCGGATCTGAATGTGCCCCGCGGTGCCAGAGGTCGGCAGCTCTCCCGGGTTATCGGAAAAACATGCGAGGATAGTACGGTGCACTGTTTCAACGGCGTCACCGCAGCCTATCAACGGGCGATGTATGATGCCCGGCCGGGGGATCGGGTTGTTGTGTTCGGATCATTTTTTACAGTGGCGGAGGTTCTGTCCGAGGCGGTATAATTAAACTTTTCAGGCAAGCCGCAAGAGAAGGGTATGGCAACAGAGCCAGCATCGAACAATCGCCTCAAACAGCGTCTGGTGGGCGCTATCGTGCTGGTATCACTGGCAGTGATCTTTATCCCCATGCTGCTGGGTGGCAGGGGGGGGTATGACTCCCTCATTACCAAAACCAACATCCCCCCTCACTCGGAGGCAGGCCGCAAGGTGGTGGAGATTCCGTTGCATGAGCCTCCCTCCCGTCCCCAGAAGAAGCCTGTGACCACCGTGGTGGTGGATGAGTACACCGAGGCGCTGCCGAAGAACTTTGTACCTGCGCCCGCAAAGCCTGAAAGGGAGAGAGATGTGCCTCGGGAATCCATCCCTCCCCAGGCCGGGAAGGAGTCCATCGCCAAACCGGCAGAACCCCGGCAGCGTGTAATAAAAGGGGAGCAGGGCAGTAAAGGGAAAGGGGGCACCGGCAAGGTTGACTCTTGGGTGGTCCAACTGGGCAGTTTTTCCGACCGGGACAATGCCATGGTGCTCCGGGATCGGATCCGCAGCAAAAAATATCCAGCCTATGTGGAGGCAGTCGCTACCGCTCAGGGCACCATCTACCGGGTGCGCGTGGGTCCTGAACGTACCCGCGCCAGGGCCGAGGCGCTGCAGGCTCGGCTGCGGAAGGTGTTCAATCTCAACGGAATGGTTTTCCCACACAAGGATAGCAAACAGTGAACTGGTTCGATTATGGGGTACTTATCGTCGTCGGTGTCTCGGGGCTCATCAGCCTGACGCGGGGTTTCGTGCGTGAGGCGCTGGCGCTGCTCGCATGGGCGATCGCGATATGGGTAGCCGTCAGCTTCTCCAAGAGCCTGGCAGTGATGCTCGGAGCCTTCATATCCACTCCATCCATCCGGCTGGTTGCCGCGTTTCTGTTGCTGTTCGTTGCCTCTCTGATGGTGGTGGCGGTGATCAACCATCTGGTAGTGAAGCTGGTGAAGAGCAGTGGTCTTACCGGAACCGACCGCGCCATCGGGATGCTGTTCGGTATCCTTCGTGGCGTATTCATCGTTGCCATTCTGGTGTTTCTTGCTGGCCTGACACCGATGCCCCAGGACGAGTGGTGGAGCCAGTCGCTGTTTATGCCCCATTTCCAGCAACTTGCCGCATGGATCCGCGACTTTCTGCCAGCCGATGCGGCGCAGTACTTCTCCTACCAGGCTCCTGCAAACTAGATAGAACAACAGCCCATGTGCGGAATTATCGGTATCGTCGCCCACCAGGAGGTCAACCAGTCTCTGTTCGACGGTCTGACGGTGTTGCAGCACCGGGGGCAGGACGCCGCAGGTATCGTCACCTGCGAAAACGGCAGGCTGTTTCTACGCAAGGACAATGGGTTGGTACGGGATGTGTTCCACACCCGTCACATGATCCGTCTAAAGGGGAATATGGGGATTGGTCATGTGCGTTACCCCACCGCGGGGTGCTCCTCTTCGGCAGAGGCGCAGCCCTTCTATGTCAACTCACCGTTCGGGATCACTCTGGCACACAATGGTAACCTGACCAATGCGGAGCAGCTCAAGGAGGAGCTGTTTCGGGAGGATTTGCGCCATATCAATACCGATTCCGATTCAGAGGTGCTGTTGAATGTGTTTGCCCATGAGCTCCAGGCGTGTGGCAAGCTGACTATCGACAGAGAGGACATCTTCAATGCGGTGGCCGGGGTGCATCGGCGCTGCCGGGGTGCCTATGCCGTGGTGGCCATGATTACCGGGTATGGAATAGTCGGCTTTCGTGATCCCTATGGCATCCGTCCGGTAGTGTTTGGCAGGCGTACCGGCGAAAAGGGGGTGGAGGCCATCATTGCCTCGGAGAGTGTGGCCATAGATGCGCTTGGTTTCGAGCGGTTGCGGGACATCGAGCCGGGGGAGGCGGTATTCATCGATCTGGATGGGGAAGTGCACTCCCGTCAGTGTGCAACGCATCCCTCATATGCACCCTGCATCTTCGAGCATGTCTATTTTGCGCGCCCGGACTCTTTCATCGACAGTATCTCGGTCTACAAGTCCCGTCTGCGCATGGGAGAGATGCTGGCACACAAGATCCTGCAGGTTTTCCCCGGACATGATATCGACGTGGTCATCCCGATTCCCGACACCAGCCGCACCACGGCGCTGCAGCTATCCCACGAGCTGGGATTGAAATATCGCGAAGGTTTCGTCAAGAATCGCTATATCGGGCGCACATTTATCATGCCAGGCCAGAAGCAGCGCAGGAAATCGGTTCGCCAGAAGCTGAACGCCATCGATCTGGAGTTCCGCGACAAGAACGTGCTGCTGGTGGATGATTCCATAGTGCGGGGTACCACCTCGAAACAGATCATCCAGATGGCTCGCGAGGCAGGTGCCAAAAAGGTCTACTTTGCTTCTGCAGCGCCACCGGTGCGCTATCCCAATGTCTATGGCATCGATATGCCATCGGTAAACGAACTCATCGGCCACAACCGGAACGAGGAGCAGATAGCCGAGGCCATTGGTGCCGATTGGCTGGTATATCAGGAACTGGATGATTTGATTCGGGCTGTACAGAAAGGGAATCCCCATATCGCCCGCTTCGATACCTCCTGTTTCGACGGAAACTATGTCACTGGCGATGTCACCGAGGAGTATCTGAAACAGCTCGAGGAGCGGCGCAACGACGATGCCAAAGCTTTGTGTGATGTCGATGACGATGTCGTGATTGATCTATACAACAACAAGTGACCCCGCATCCGGGGTGTATTGAAGGCGGCCCAGCCATTACTGGTTCAGAGTAGAATATTCCGCCTCACCG
>JALSRO010000206.1 GCA_026984715.1 Chromatiales bacterium
CCGGGATGGAGCAGCTGCAACAGGCGATGGAACGGCTTGGACAGCTGGTAGGCTGAAGCCCCCGGTCTCAAGGCATCACTCCCGCCACCAGCCAGTACTGTCCGCTAAACATTCTCCCCGCTCCTGCCGATACCATGGCAAGAGAGAGCTGAGAGCGTTCAGAGCATCTGGATATCGGCGCCCGCCCCTTGGCAGGCGCTCCCCGTCTTTCGTCGCCGAGAACGCCCTCAGCCGCAAATCCGTCATCCGGTGGAGTGAGAAAAATGAGCGGTACCGAATCGTTGCCAGAGCGACAGAAAGGCTTCACCCTGATCGAGCTGATCATCACAATAGCAGTGTTTATCGTGGTTGCCTCAGCGGCCGGCCCCGCCATCCAGCGGGTGATGCAGGACAACCGCCTGGTTGCCGACGTCAATGGCCTGCTGGGGGATCTCAACTTCACCCGTAGCGAGGCCATCAAACGCGGCGCCGTAGTCACCATCTGCCAGAGCAGCGATGTGACGAGCTCCGTCACCCCGTCTTGTGGCAACGACAAGAACGCCTGGCACGATGGCTGGCTGGTAAAGGACGCATCCGGGAACGTGCTGCGCGCTCATGGGCCGCTACGTGGCGGAACTACTCTGAGTTTTTCCCACAGCAGCCTCTCCTACAAGGGCGACGGAACCTCCACCGGGTTGGCCAACGGCAGATTCGACTTCTGCAGCTCCGCAGGCGCCGGAAGCCCTGGACGCTCACTGGTCGTCGGTCCCACCGGCCGCGTGCGAAAAGCCAAAATCACCTGCAGTTGACCATTTCAAAGGCAATCGTTTATCATACGCGGCCTGTCATTCCCCTGTAGCTCAGTTGGTAGAGCAACGGACTGTTAATCCGTTTGTCACTGGTTCGAGTCCAGTCGGGGGAGCCATATCGAAAGGGTTGTGCGATAATCGCACAGCCCTTTTTTGTGTCCGGAACAGAACATCATGAAACAGATTCAGATCGGCCAGCTGATGGAAACCAGTGGAGTCAAGTTCGGCACCAGCGGCGCCCGCGGACTGGTGGAGAGCATGACCGATGAGGTCTGCTACAGCTACACTGCCGCCTTCCTGCAACACCTTGAACAGCAGGGGGAGCTGAACAGCGGCTCGGCCGTTGCCATTGCCGGGGATCTGCGCCCCAGCACCGGGCGCATTCTGACTGCCTGCGCCGCCGCCATCGAGGATCAGGGTTACCAGGTGATCAACTGTGGCAGAATCGCATCACCGGCCATCGCCTGCTACGGACTGGAACAGGGGATCCCCACCCTGATGGTCACCGGCAGCCACATTCCGGATGACCGCAACGGAATCAAGTTCAACAAGGCGGATGGCGAAATCCTCAAGGAGGATGAGCAGGGGATCAGAAACCAAAAAGTAACCATCCCCCCCGGAAAGTTCACCGCAGACGGCGCTCTGGCCACTCCCTCCCCCCTTCCTCCCCAGCAGCAGGAAGCCGGCAGAGGCTATCTGCAGCGCTATCTGGATTTCTTCCCGCAGGATTGCCTGGCGGGAAAACGGGTCGGACTCTACGAGCACTCCAGTGTGGTTCGTGATGCCCTATTTGAAATCCTTGACGCACTGGGAGCAAAGGTTACCCGGCTTGGCAGAACAGATAAATTTACCCCTGTCGATACCGAAGCCATCCGCCCGGAAGATATCAGACTGGCCCGGCAGTGGGCAGAAGAGCATGATTTCGACTGCATTGTCTCCGCAGACGGGGATGGCGACCGGCCCCTGATCAGCGACGAACGGGGCAACTGGCTGCGCGGCGATATCGCCGGCATTCTGTGTGCCCGCTACCTCGGTGCACGAACCGTCGCTACACCGGTGAGCAGCAACAGCGCAGTGGAGAAATCCGGATACTTCGACCGGGTGATCCGCACCCGCATCGGCTCTCCCTACGTGATCGCGGCCATGAACGAGGCGCTCACTACCGACACCGGCCCGGTAGTGGGCTACGAAGCAAACGGCGGCTTTCTGACCGGCTCGGACATCCTTCAGAAAAACCGCACCCTCAGGGCATTGCCGACACGGGATGCCATCATTGTCATTCTGGGGGTGATGCTACTCGCCCGGAAGGAGAACAGCTCCATCGCCGGCCTGTTGAAGCAACTGCCACAGCGATTTACCGCCAGTGATCGCATCGAGGAGTTTCCCACCGAACTGAGCCACTCCCGTCTGGCCTGGTTATACCCCGACGGAGACAACGAGCTGGCCCGCAACAGAATCGAGACCCTGTTTGGCTCCCATTTCGGCAAGGTGGCCGGGATCGATAACACCGACGGGCTGCGCATCACCTTTGAGAGTGGCGATGTGGTTCATCTGCGCCCCTCCGGCAACGCACCGGAGTTGCGCTGCTACAATGAGGCAGGATCCCGGCAGCGGGTGGAAGCCATGCAGAAAACCTGCATGGCTATTCTTGGTGGGTGGAAAAATAGTTAATTGACCCGTCAACCAACCGAAGCAACCGGCATATCGCAACCCGACACGCTGCGCAGATACTCCCTGAAGGCATCGCTCAACTCGGGATGATCCAGCGCAAACTCCACCGTCGCCTGCAGATACCCCAGCTTGCTGCCGCAGTCATAACGCTCGCCGGTAAACCGGTAGGAGAGCACCTGTTCATGGTTGAGCAGCGCCGCAATGGCGTCGGTAAGCTGAATCTCGCCCCCCGCCCCCTTCTCCACCTTCTCCAGCAGATCGAACAGCGCAGGAGAGAGGATGTAACGGCCAACCACAGCCAGATTTGACGGAGCCTTTTCAGGCTTCGGCTTTTCCACAATTGCATCGATACGGCTGATCCGCTCATCCAGCGACGTGGTCGATACAATGCCATACTTGTCGGTCTCGGAGGCCGGGATCTCCTCAACACCCAGGATACTGCCACCGTGATAGGAGAACGCCTTGACCATCTCGCTCAGGCAGCCCTGTCCATCACTCTTGATCAGATCATCGGCAAGAATAACCGCAAATGGCTCCTGACCAACCAGCGGTCTTGCGCACAAAACGGCATGCCCCAGTCCGAGTGCTTCAGCCTGGCGAACATAGAGA
>JALSRO010000207.1 GCA_026984715.1 Chromatiales bacterium
CAGACCCGCAGGAAGGCGATGCGATCGCGGTGCTGGGGGTCCATGTTGGCCTGCACCTTGAACACGAAACCGGAGAATTTCTCCTCGTCCGGCTGCACGGTGCGGGTGAGGGTGGCGCGCGGCTGCTGTGGCAGGGCGTACTCCACCAGGGCGTCGAGCAGATCCTCCACGCCGAAGTTGTTGATGGCGGAGCCGAAGAATACCGGGGTCTGTTCGCCGGCGCGGAACGCTTCCAGATCGAAGGGGTTGCTGGCGCCCTGGACCAGCTCCACCTCTTCGCGCAGTTCGTCGGCCAGGGTGCCGAACAGCTCGTCGAGGCGCGGGTTGTCCAGGCCGTCGATGACCTCTCCCTGCTGGATCCTGCCGCCGTGGGTGGGGCTGAACAGGTGGATGCGGTTGGTGTGGAGGTTGAATACCCCCTTGAACGCCTTGCCCATGCCGATGGGCCAGGTGATGGGGGCGCAGGGGATGTCGAGCACCGTCTCCACCTCGTCCAGCAGATCCAGCGCCGGGCGGCCCTCGCGATCCAGCTTGTTGATGAAGGTGATGATGGGGGTGTCGCGCAGGCGGCACACCTCCATCAGCTTGATGGTGCGCGCCTCCACCCCCTTGGCCACGTCGATCACCATCAGCGCGGTGTCCACCGCGGTCAGGGTGCGGTAGGTATCCTCGGAGAAGTCCTCGTGGCCGGGGGTGTCCAGCAGGTTGAGGATACACTCCCGGTAGGGGAACTGCATCACCGAGGAGGTGACCGAGATGCCGCGCTGTTTCTCCATCTCCATCCAGTCCGAGGTGGCGTGGCGGGCCGCCTTGCGCCCCTTGACCGTGCCGGCGAGCTGGATGGCGCCGCCGTAGAGCAGCAGCTTTTCGGTGAGTGTGGTCTTGCCCGCGTCGGGGTGGGAGATGATGGCGAAGGCGCGGCGGCGCTGTACCTGGTCGGTGATTTCTGTGCTCATGCAGGGTTTCTCAAACAGTCGGTCAACGATGCCGCCAGCCGGCGCATCAGGGTGAAATAGAGGTCGGGGCCCGGATCGAGTTCGGCCCCCAGAGGATCCAGCGTACCGATCTTCAACTCTGTGCCTTCGCTGATGAGTTTCAGCCAGGCGGGGCTGAACTGGGGCTCCCGGAACAGGCAGCGGGCGGCTGTCGAACGGATATATTTTCTGACTTCGCGCAGGCGGCGTGCGCCCGGCATCTGTTCGGGACTGGTGACAACCGCACCAGCGGCATTGAGTCCGTAACGGGCCTCGAAATAGTGGTAGGCATCGTGAAACACCAAGTAGGGAACCGTTTTGACCGGGGCGAGGGTAGCGCCCAGCTCTCGATCCAGTTCATCGAGCTTTGTCAGTATCTTTTTACCGTTGGCGCGGTAGCGGCTGGCATGTTCCGGATCGGTTGTGCTGAGCACCTCGACCACTGCGGACACAATGATTTTCGCATTCCGCGGATCCAGCCAGATGTGACTGTCGATGTACTTCCTCTTGCCGTGATGGCCGTCGTGGTGCTGCCACAGGCCGCCGCTGCGCGTGGGCAGCAGCGTCATACCCGGCCAGTCGATGAGATCGACGATGCGGACCCGCTTCTCATCCAGCGCGGCCAGCGGCTTGTCGAGAAAACTCTCCAGCTCGCTGCCGATGCGGAACACCACCCGGGCATGGTGCAACGCACGCACCTGTGAAGGGCGCAGGGTGTAGGCGTGGATCGAGGCGTTGCCGCGCACCAGCAGCTTCGGGGCGGCGACCCCCTCCATCACCCCGGCGACCAGCGAGTGCAGCGGGGCGATGCTGACCACTACGCGCGGGGGTTGAGCCGCCTGTATCATTGATACTGAAACCGCGAACAGGGAAATCAGCCGGAAAACAAACTGCAACATGCTTGTGATGCTTTGACTAAACAAGCTATTTTATTACATTTTGTAACATCCGGCAGGGCTAATGAAAAAATCGAATGAACTGCTTGCAGAAACCCGCGATGTGCAGCTGACCCTGCGGGGGCGGCGGGTGCTCGACCAGGTGGATCTCGCGGTTCATCGCGGCGAGATCGTCACCCTGATCGGTCCCAATGGGGCGGGCAAGTCCACCCTGGTGAGGGTGCTGCTCGGCCTGATGCCGGCGGACCGGGGTTCGGTCTGGCTGCGCCCCGGAGTGCGTATTGGGTACATGCCGCAGCGTCTGGTCATCGACCCGGTGCTGCCGCTGACCGTGCGCCGCTTTCTGACTCTGGGCAGACCCTGCAGCGAGACGCGCCTGCGGGAGGTGTTGCAGGAGGTGGGTGCCGCAGCGTTGCTGGAGGCGCCGATCCAGAACACCTCCGGTGGCGAGCTGCAACGTATTCTGCTGGCGCGGGCGCTGTTGCGGGACCCGGATCTGCTGATCCTGGATGAGCCGGTACAGGGGGTGGACATCACCGGCCAGCTGGATCTCTACCGGCTCATCAGCCGCATCCGCGACCGGCTCGACTGCGGGATCCTGATGGTGTCGCACGACCTCCATCTGGTGATGGCCACTACTGATCGGGTGGTCTGTCTCAACCGGCATGTCTGCTGCTCCGGCCATCCGCAGGATGTGAGCAGCGACCCGGCCTATCTGGCGCTGTTCGGCGCTTCCCCCGGGCTGGCGCTCTATACCCACCGTCACAATCATCATCACGATATTCACGGACACGTCGTTCCGGCGGAGGAGCAGGAGAGGGGAGGGCCCGGGCGTGGATGATTTCGTGCTGCGCGCCCTGCTGGCGGGGATCGGGGTCGCCGTCGCCGCCGGGCCGCTGGGTGCCTTCGTGGTGTGGCGGCGCATGGCCTACTTCGGCGACACCCTGGCCCATTCGGCGTTGCTGGGGGTGGCGCTGGGTTTCCTGTTCGACGCCAATGTGACCGTGGCCATCGTGGTGGTCTGCCTGTTGCTGGCGCTGCTGCTGGTAATGATGGAGCGCCAGCAGCGGCTGGCCAGCGACACCCTGCTGGGGATCATGTCCCACGGCGCGCTGGCGTTGGGACTGGTGGTGCTGGCCTTCATGGAGGGGTTGCGCATGGACCTGCTGGGCTACCTGTTCGGTGACATCCT
>JALSRO010000208.1 GCA_026984715.1 Chromatiales bacterium
CGTGCCGGCCCGCAGGCTGCGTTACCCCATCTTGCTGTAGAGTGGCTACAACGGCGATGGGCCGCCTTGCTGCGAACCGGCACGCCAGGGCTGAATACGACATATATTGTTGCCGGGTTAATAGTATAGTAAAGCAAGGTTCAGCGTCGCATCAGGGCGGCGGAGCAAGATTCAGTGCGCAGGGAGTGGTGCGGTAACGGTTGGTAGGTGACGCCGATGGAGAGTGTTGCGGAAGGAGTGACCAGTGGGGTAGAGGCGAGAGGAATCCAGCCCAGGAGTCTGTGAAGGGGATTGCAGGTGGAACAGGAGAAGGAGAAAAAGACCAGATATCTGTTTCCCAAGACCCGCGAGTATTGGCCAATGATGAGCTTCTACGAGCGGTTCGAGCAGGTAGTGGCCATTGTCCTGAGCTTCGCCATTGCGGCGGTGGTGATCGTGGCCATGATCGAGTTGCTGGGGCGTATCGGAGTATTGATGCTGAATGGCGCCCTCGACCTCCTGGATCACCAGATGTTTCAGAACATCTTCGGTATGATCATGACGCTGTTGATCGCAATGGAGTTCAAGCACTCCATCGTTCGGGTGATCGATCGCCGGGAGAGCATCATCCAGGTGAAGACAGTGATTCTCATAGCTATCCTCGCTCTGGCGCGCAAGTTTATCATTCTCGATACGAAAGAGATGGCGGCGGACAAAATGGCCGCATTGTCAGCCATCGTCCTGGCGCTTGGTATCGTCTACTGGCTGGTGCGTAACAGCGATCAGAAAGATTAGTCTGCGGAGGGGCGCTAGGCCGAAACAGGGGGTTGTCAGTGGCAGATCATTGAAAAAAGGGAAATCGTTGCCTTTTTCAGCTCCTTTCTGATTCGGTAGTCTGGCGCCACAGAAAAACGGGGGCACATCCTTGTGCCGAATACAGGTTGTCGAAAAACGGCGTTTTCAACGGCCGGCTAGTGAACATGACCGTGGGCCAGCTCCTCTTCCGTTGCCTCCCGTACGCCGACGATATCGACATCGAAGTGGAGTGTGACGCCGGCCAGAGGGTGGTTGGCATCGATGAGGACCTCGTCGCCCTCCACCTCTTTTACCACGATGCGCTGTACCGAACCATCGGGGGCCTGAGCCTCGAACATCATTCCCGGTTCGACCGATTCCACTCCCTGAAACGCTGCTCTCCCAACGCGCTGAACGAGCTCGGGGATTACCTCCCCATAACCCTCGGCAGGTTCGACGGATACCTGCAGGGAGTCACCCTCCACCTTGCCGGTCAGGGCCTTCTCCAGCCCGGGAATGATGTTTCCTGAGCCGTGCAGATAGGCCAACGGTTCAGACCCCTCTGAGCTGTCCAGCAGGTTGCCCGCATCGTCCGTCAGCTTGTAGTTTATGGTGACGACCAAATTGTTACCGATTAACAGAGACATACTCTTTCCTTTGTTTGGCTGTGATGTGAATGGAAATGTTCCGGGTGCAACTCCGGTCGTCGGCAAGAGAGCGGCTGTGGCTGCAGCGTGGCGGTCGTTACCGATTGGTTCGGAAGGAACACAGGAATACAGGCAAGCCCTTGCCTGCCACGGCGCTCACGATACCAGATTCTGTTGCAGGTTGGTAATCGCGTGTATGGCGGGCGGCCTAGGTTTCAATGGGCTATCCGCCCCCAGTATGTTTTGATATCGAATTCCGGGCTGTGTGGCTGGGTATGGCACTGGGCGCATATCTTCTCCCGTGGCCAGTCCGCATGGGGCGTAGGTTTGCCTCCCTTCGATGTGACATGGTTTCTGCCGGGTCCATGGCACGATTCGCACTGAACGTCGAGCAGCTGCATGGTCAGGCGGGTATCGATATAGCCTCCCGGCTTTCCAAAGCCCACTGTATGGCAAACGATACAGTCGGGATCGAAGGATTTGCCCACCTCTTCGAGGCGCCCGAAGGCCCTCGCGTGGAGGGAACGACTCCATGTTTCGTACTCCTTCTGGTGGCACGCCTTGCACTTCTCGGCCCCACTGTATGGACTCTTCCCGGATTGCTGCAACTTGCGCTGCTCCACACTGGCCAGGTAGGCGGCCTTTACCCGGGCGTTGTACTCTTGATACCACCCCTTCAGCGCCGGTGAATCAGGAATGCTCTCCGGTAGCGGGATGATCTCCTGCTCCCAGGAGACAATCCTCCCCTGGGGATCTACCTCGAGCTCCAGCCGCCCCAGCCGCATGCCGCGGGAACCGGGTTGCAGAATCAGAGTCGAACCCGCCTTGCGGGCATTGCCATATTTTTCATAGGCGGATTTGACTATCAGAATGTCGATATCCTGCAGCGGAAACAGTTTCTCTGCCTGTTCCGGTTCGAGCGTGGTAGCCAGTACGGTTACGGCTCCCCTCTGCTTCGCTTTTTTCAGAGCGGTTCGGAGCGGTTCCACGTTATTGGTCACCATCCGGTGTTCCCCTTTCATCTGGCGAAAAGGGGAGCTCTCCGGGTCCAGCCAACTGAAAAAGGCCAGAGTCACCTCTCCATGTTCGATCACGCGCTGGGGAGGGAAGGGGCCAGCGTCGCTCCAGTTGCTTGCCGTCCAGGGAAGTGCGTTTCCCTTGAGAAAATCGACGCCGTATGTGAGATCGCGCCACTGCAGCCCGACGGCATCGTAGTCGAGTGCGGCCATCCCCTTGAGAATGTATTCGCTTTTCAGCCGATCCCGCGGTGAGGCATTGGCGAGCAGCCCTCCGGAGGAGAGTAGAAACAGCTCCGGCTGTTGTTTGCGCAGAGTCTCGACCAGGGTGGCGCGGCGCAGAATGCCGCCAAAGTCACCGGCAGGTGAGCAGCCACAGGGTTCCAGCTCTCCATCGAGGTTGCCCGAGTAGAGGATGGTGATGCTTCTGGAGGTAGTGGCAGCCGGTGCCTGGCTGGATATGGCGGCAATCATCAACCCGGCAACGACACATGTCGCATTCAGCCGTGGTGCGCCGGTTCGCAGCAAAGCACCCCATCGCTGCTTTAGCCACTCTACAGTAAGATGGGGAAACGCTGCCTGCGGCCCGACAGCTGCCTGAAGCCCTGAATGCG
>JALSRO010000209.1 GCA_026984715.1 Chromatiales bacterium
GCCATCGCCAACGCCATACTGTAGACCGTCGCATGACGAGAGCGCGCTTCGACCAGACAGTACGCCGCTACCATGATGAAGATCGCCAACCCTGTTCCCAACGCCATCATGGCACCCCGTAGCAGACCGGCTGTACCACTCACCATCCCCATCCCGAACAGCACCGTTCCCGTCGTCAGCAGAAAGTGGATGACGCTGCTGGTCACCCGTGGCAAGGGGATCGGAGACGCCATCAGAACCGGGAGCAGTTGGTGAACGGCACCGATCATCGTCATGGAGATGAAGCCGAGCGTGACAAGATGGGTAACTGCGAGCAGTGGCGGCATCCAGCGGCTGGCCAGGATCTCCGGTCCGTACCAGAGCATCACCGCCGCTGCCGCCATGGCGAACAGTGGAGCTGTAACGAAGAAGCGCAACGGCACCGACAGCGGCGGGGTCTGCTCCAGCGAGAGCGCGACGGGCTTCATTCCTCCACAGACTCGGACACCGCGGTGCGAACCGCCCGCTCCGCGGCATCGTCACCCGCCCGCCAGATGAAAACGGTGAAACCGGATCCCCGAGTGCGGGTCAGATGAGAGAAACCGCGCCGTTCCAGATTGGGGTAGAGAAGACAGGGTTCGCGGCGGTGGTACATCTGCAGAAACTCCCCATCTCCCATCCCATCGACCCACTCGAGAACCCGCAACAGGGGCTCCGGCGGCTCCAGTTCGCTGACATCCAGAAAGTGCCTGGCTCCACCCATGACCGCTGCCCCTGCCTACTCCTCACCCAGGGATTCCAGTCGTGCCAGTATCCCCTCCCGCCTGTCTGCCAGCAACTGCTCACTCATAGGATAGACGATCTGCTCCTCCTTGGTGTTGTGCTGCTGCATCAGTACGAGCAGGGTCTCTGCCGCCCCCAGAAAACCCTCGGCATCGCCGGCAGCAAGAGAATTCTTCATTTCGGAAAAGAGCCCGCGCATCTGCTCATGCTCCATTCGCATCACCTGTGTAGGTCCGAGGTCGCTACCGGTGACCTCCTCGATGGCGGGAAACAGCACACCCTCCTCTTGGGCGAAATGGTGCTCTATGGCCTGGTGAAATGCATCGAAGCTTCCTTGCGCCTGCTCCCACTCCTGGACCGAGACAGCCTCCTCGGCCTGCACGAAAAAGTCGTCACATGCCTTGTGTTGATCTTCCATATAGCTGGAAATGGTTTCCATAGGGGGACTCCTTGCCAGTCACGGAAACAGATTATGGGAAAGGGCTCCGGCCTCGCCTTGACAAACATCAATGCCAATTTCCCGGAGACAAGAGAAATCACTCCGTACCGGTTGGTACGTGATCCCGCTCCTGCTATGCCCATCGACGGGAAACACGGTATGATCTGCTCAGTCAACAGCCAGCGGGAAGCTTCCAGGATGCAGGATTTTCAGAGCGAGTTCCTCAAGTTCGCCATCGAAAGCGGGGTGTTGTGCTTTGGCGAGTTCACTCTCAAATCGGGGCGAACGAGCCCCTATTTTTTCAATAGTGGTCTCTTCGATAGCGGTGCGAAACTGGCCCGGCTTGGAAGGTTCTATGCACAGGCCATTTTGGCGTCCGGTGTCCGGTTCGACCAGTTGTTCGGCCCTGCCTACAAGGGGATTCCGCTGGTCGCGGCCACTGCCATCGCACTGGCTGAGCAGCATGGAGTGGATCGGCCCTACGCCTTCAACCGCAAGGAGGCCAAGGATCATGGGGAAGGCGGTACTATCGTCGGCGCCCCGTTGCGGGGAAGGGTGTTGATCGTCGACGATGTCATCTCGGCAGGCACCTCGGTGCGTGAGTCCGGCACCATCATCCAGGCAGCCGGGGCGCAGCTGGCAGGGGTGGTGGTCTCGCTGGACCGTCAGGAACGGGGTGATGGGGAGTGTTCTGCCATTCAGGCGGTGGAACAGGAGATGGGGGTTCCAGTGGTCAGCATCGCGAATCTGGATACGCTGCTCGCCTATGTCTCTTCACGACCGGAGATGAGTGAGTGGCGGGAGAAGATTTACACCTACCGGGCACACTATGGAGCAGGTTGACCCCGCCTGGCGTGCCAGCTCAGGCCGGAGAGAGCATTCTATCACTACCATTGCCAGCCACCAGCAACGCTGTCATTGCCGCCACCGGCAATGGACGGCTCAGGTAGAACCCCTGAATCTCGTCGCAACCGTTGGTACGCAGATGCTGCAGCTGTGCACTGTTCTCCACCCCTTCGGCAACCACTCTCAGCTTCATGCTGTGCGCCAGGGTGATCACCGCAGAAGCGATCACTCCGTTGGTGGTCTCTGCATGAATATCGTGCACGAAGGATTTGTCGATCTTGAGACTGTCCACGGGGAAGTGCTTGAGCCGGCTGAGGGATGAGTAGCCGGTACCAAAATCATCGATTGCCAGCCGTACCCCCAGCGACTTGAGTGAGTTCAGTGTTCCCGCAACCCCTTCCAGATCGCTGACCAGCGTGCTCTCCGTAATCTCGAACTCGAGATCGTCCGGCTCCACCCCCGTCTCCCTGATGATCCGGGCAGTTGTATCGACCAGGGCGGGGTCGACCAACTGACGCGGAGAGAGATTGACGGCGATACGCAGCCGCGGCAGTCCCTCTTCACGCCACTTCACCGACTGGCGACAGACACTTCTGATCACAAAGGCTCCCAGTTCGGAGATCAGTCCCGACTCCTCGGCCACGGGAAGGAAGGTATCGGGAGCCAGCAGCCCCTCGGTGGGATGGCGCCAGCGCAACAACGCCTCCACCGCAGCAATCGAGCCGCTTTCCAGATCGTAGATGGGCTGATAGTGAATCTCCATCTCGCCACGCTTGTGAACGTAGCGGAGGCGCCGCTCCATATCCAGCCGAAACAGCGCCTGCCGGTTCATCTCCCGGGAGTAGTACTGGATATAGCCCCGCCCTTTCTCCTTGGCGCGGTACATGGCGGCATCGGCGTTCTTGAGCAACTCCTCCACCGTTTCCCCGTCACGAGGGTAGACACTGATACCGATACTGGCAGTGACGAAGTAACTGCGGCCTTCGATCTCTACCGGCCGATC
>JALSRO010000210.1 GCA_026984715.1 Chromatiales bacterium
TAATAATAATATCAAAGCGCGTAGCGGCTACTCTCCTCGCCACATTGCTGTTGATCTACGGTACAACAGCAGCATCACAACCAACCACCTCGGGCAGGTTCGAATACGCCACCGCCCTCAATATCAGCCAAAATGCCATCGGTAATCAGCTAGGCGACTACCCGCTGATCGACAGCAACGGCCATCCAGCCCGATTGTCTCAGTTTCGCGGCAAGCCGATGGTACTGAGCCTGATCTACACCAGCTGCTATCAGATCTGCCCGATGACCACCAGACACCTCGCAAAGGTGGTGGAGAAAGCACGCGCGGCCCTCGGCAAGGAGAGCTTCACGGTAGTGGCCATCGGGTTCGACAGCGATGTCGACACACCGGCGGCCATGCGCCATTTTGCACTACAACAGGGTATCGCAGATGCGGACTGGAAGCTGTTCAGCATCGGCAAAAAGGATGTCGCAGCACTGACGGGGGATGTGGGCCTGGTCTATTACCCCTCCTCACGCGGGTTCGACCATATCATTCAGGCGACGGTGATCGATGCAGAAGGAAAGGTGTATCGGCAGGTATACGGCCAGGTATTCGATACCCCTCTGCTGGTGGAACCGTTGAAAGAGCTGCTGTTGGGCCGCCCCCAGCCCTCCCGGACCTTTGTATCCGACCTGTTCGACAAGATCCGTTTCTTCTGCACCACCTATGACCCGGTTCGGGATGGCTACTTCTTCGACTATTCACTATTCATCGGCCTGTTCATTGGCGCTACCATCATCCTCCTGATCTGTATATGGCTTGTCAGAGAGATCCGCTATCGCCACCGCATGGCGGAAGCTGCCGAGAAGTCACCTTGACATACGCCAATCACAGGTTGACCTGCATCAAGTGTCATTCCGGGCGGGTGTACTACACTACAACAGTGCGCTACTGATCGATGGATCCGCAAGGATGCACTCTCCCGAAGTACAACCACATTTGGGAGAGGTAGCTGTACCGGCCTACGGTAACAGAGGCAGAACCGGAAAGACACCCGACTTCAGCCCGTCAGCGAATTGGGTGTTGCTTGAATGAGGTTCAGCCGGAGTTTACGAGCAGGATTTCACATCTATGCAAGCCACTCCCATAAAACGGGCCTACCTGGCTCTCGAAAACTGGTTCAACTACTCTTTCGGCTCCTGGAATCCACTATATCACCTGGGCACCCTGACTTTTTTTTTCTTCTGGGTGGTGCTGATAAGCGGGATCTACATGTTCATCTTCTTCCATGGCAGTCTCGATGGCGCTTACGCGTCGGTCGACCGAATAACCCATGAACAATGGTATGCCGGGGGAGTCATACGCAGCCTGCATCGCTACGCATCCGATGCCGCTATCGGCTGTATCCTGCTGCATATGTTCCGTGAATTTGCACTGGATCGTCACCACGGAGCACGCTGGTACTCATGGTTCACCGGCGTACCGCTGTTGTGGATGGTAGTCACCCTGGGGATAACGGGATACTGGCTGGTGTGGGACAAGCTGGCCCAATATATCGCCATCGGCTCGGCCCATCTGATGGATGTGTTGCCAATTTTCTTCGGTTCCATGACCAGGAACTTCCTGGAAGGCGCCGTCTCGGATCGATTCTTTATCCTGATCGAGTTTCTGCATCTGCTGGGGCAACCCATGCTGCTGGTATTTGCGCTCTGGTTCCATGTACGCCGGTTGTCGAATGTGAACATCAATCCTCCACGTGGTCTCGCCATCGGCAGCCTCATCGCCCTGACGGCTCTCTCCCTCATCAAGCCCGCAGTCAGCCACGCCCCGGCGGAACTGACAACGGTACCACAGCTCCTCAGACTGGACTGGTTCTATCTCAACATCTACCCGTTGCTCGACTACTGGAGGGCGGGAGAGATATGGGTGCTGACAATCGGAATAACCGTGTTACTCCTGATTCTGCCATGGCTGCCTCCAAGACGCTCGGGGGCCGCCGCCGTCGTCGACCTGAGCCACTGTGATGGATGCAGACAGTGCTTCGAAGACTGTCCGTTCGATGCCATCTCGGTACAGGCTCGTACCGATGGTGCACCGCATGAGCACGAAGTGGTAGTGGAGCCGGCATTGTGTGCCGCCTGCGGGATCTGTGTCGGCTCATGCCATGTATCCAACCCCTTTCGAAAATCAGAAAAAGAGCTCAAGACCGGCATCGACATGCCGCAACTTCCGCTTCATGAGATGCGAGCCAGAACAGATGCCGCCTTGGCCGAACTGCGGGGAGATGTCAGAATTCTCGTCTTCGGTTGTGAGCATGGTATTGACGTTACCCTGCTGAACCGGGAAGACACACAGGGAATCACCCTTTTCTGTTCGGGAATGTTGCCCCCCAGTTTTGTCGAGTATGCGTTGCGCAAAGGGGCCGACGGAGTGGTGCTGGCAGGCTGCCGTCACGCCGACTGCTACTTCCGTTTTGGAAACCACTGGATGGAACAGCGGCTGGAGGGAAAACGCAACCCCGTTCTGCGCAAGCGCGTCGACCGCAGACGCATCACAATCCGGGGCGGCGCCGAGACAGACAAGGATGTGGTGGAAAAGGCCCTGAACCGTTTTCGCCAGAACCTCTCCCAACTGATCGGTGAGGAAACAGGCAACCCCGAAAGAGGGAGGGGCGATGCGTAAACGCTACTCCATTCAGGCGCTCAACTATCTGTTATTCATCGCTTTTATAGGCTACTTCTCCACCTCTCCCCCCTATCGCCACCTGGCCGAGGATGAAGCCGAGGTGGTACTGGCATTCAGCCATGTGGGCCAGCACATCGAACCGTGTCGCAAGGTATCGGCAGAGGAGATGGCAAAACTTCCTCCAAACATGCGTCGCCCTACCGAATGTACTCGCAAACGCTCTCCTGTCAGGGTGGAGCTGATGATGGATGGAGAGCCGCTGATGGGAACGGCTGCCAAGCCGCCGGGGCTTTTCGGGGACGGCGGAGTGGATATATTCCTGAACGCGACAGTGCCTGCAGGAGAGCATCACTTCACCGTTCGAATGAACGACAGCGTACGCATAAAGGGATATAATTA
>JALSRO010000211.1 GCA_026984715.1 Chromatiales bacterium
AGCTCCTCCACCCCTTCGCTTCCGACACGGAAACGGTGTACCGGCATGGCATCCAGCAGTTCGTTGGCCAGCACCACCCCCTGAAAAGGAGCCTGCGGCAACACATCGAACCACTCCACCCGCCCCATCAGGTGCGGTACCCGCTGTTGCAACATCGCTCTCTGGCGCGCCCCCAGATCCGCACTCAGCTCCAGAATACAGTAGCGACGCGGCAGACTGTTGCGCCGCTCCAGCTCGGCCAGAATATCGGCAGCCATTACGCCGGAGCCGGCTCCCACCTCAAGAATATCCCCTCCCCCCAAAGCCTCCAGCACCTGCTCGACCTGGGCGGCGACACAACGTGAAAAAAGGGAAGATATCTCCGGAGCAGTGACGAAATCCCCCTGCGCCCCGAATTTGTGGCTACCCGCGCTGTAGTAACCCAGCCCCGGTGCATACAGCGCCAACTCCATGAAACGGGCAAAAGCGATCACACCGCCACTCTCCGCCATCTCCTGTTGCAGCCGTTCCGCCAATCGGTCACTATGGGCACTGGCTGCGGCGTCGGGAAGTGGAAGGGCTTTCAGGGCAGTGGTCATCCGATGCAAACGGGCCCGGCAGGACAATAAGGGGTCGCTCATATATTTTAGTACTTATAATTAAATATACGGTACAGTAATTAGACAGGGCACTATAACCGCAAAGGAAAAACCTGTGCAAAATAACATACAGCCCTTGGCAGACAAGGTGGTACTGATTACCGGAGCGGCACACCGCATCGGTGCCGCGCTGGCGCGAGGACTCCACCAACAGGGAATGAACCTGGTGATCCACTACCACAACTCGCGCAGTGCGGCGCTGGCCCTGCAACATGAGCTCAATCGGCAGCGTGAAGGATCGGTCATCCTGATTCAGGCAGATCTCACCGAAACCAGCAAGATCTCAGCAATCATCAAGCAGGCGCGCGAGGCGTGGGGGCGCCTGGACGTGCTGATAAACAACGCCTCCACTTTCTATACAACAGAGATAGGCACCGCCGATGAACGTTGCTGGAACGACCTTATCGGCACCAATCTCAAGGCACCCTTTTTCCTCTGCCAGGCAGCCGCTCCACACCTGGCAAGATGGCAGGGCTGCATCGTCAACATCGCCGACATCCATGCCCTGCGGCCACTCAAGGGGTACCCCATCTACAGTATCGCCAAGGCCGGCCTGGTGATGCTCACCCGGGCGATGGCATGCGAGCTGGGTCCCAACGTCCGGGTGAATGCCGTCGCCCCCGGCGCCATTCTGTGGCCGGAACAGGAGCTGGACGATGTTGCGAAACAACGCATCATCTCCCGCACCTTCCTCAAGCGGCAAGGCTCTCCGGACGATGTGGTTCGTGCCGTTATCTATCTGATCCGGGATGCCGACTACGTCAGCGGAGAGATCATCACCGTAGATGGCGGCCGCTCCATCAACAGCTAGCCGCGAAAGGAGGGAATGATGAAACTTGATTCGGCATATCTCTCCGTGAGGAATCGTCTGCGTGCTGAGAAATATTGGAAGCATGTGTTCTGCGCTGAGCCGGTAATGAAAAACAAAACCTTCACACTCTTTGATGTAGGCGGATTTTTATTTGGATTATTCGACCCATCGACAGTAGATGAGGAAATTCAAATCGGGAACAACTGTGTTCTTGATATTCGCGTTGAGGACGCGGATGCTGAAGTAGCCCGGCTTGGTGAATTCTCCAACATTGTAATGCCACTACATTCCGTCGGACCTTATCGCATATTTCAGGTTGAGGACACCGAAGGAAACGTGGTCGAGTTTTATTCAGAGTCGTCTGGCAGCCAAACGCGCTGTACCTGACCGCTATTCCGCAGCGCTCATAGCAGCATGTGAGATTCGTCGTTGCAGTGATTTGGATAATTGGGGGGGGGGAATCTGTTTGCCAAAACCGTTGTTTTTACTTTTATTAACCCGGCAACGATATATGTCGCATTCAGGGCTTCAGGCAGACGCCGGAACAAGGCGCAGTGCGCAGGCAAGGGTCATTCCCTCGTCGAGGTCGCTCCAGTGCATCCCTGCGCCCGAGACATTCGGACATCCTGTCCAACGCACTGGAACGCAGCTCCGGTGCCTGCCTGAAGCCCCTAACCCTATGATATTCAACGACAGGCCGCGGCGTGCCGGCCCGCAGGCTGCGTTACCCCATCTTGCTGTAGAGTGGCTACAACGGCGATGGGCCGCCTTGCTGCGAACCGGCACGCCACGGCTGAATACGATATATATCGTTGCCGGGTTAATAGTGCTGGCCTGCACCGCAGGTATGGCATGGGGACAGGAGTACAAACCCATCAACTATTTTGGCATCAGCTACCTGCAGCTGCACCGCGGCCAGACGGCAGGGCCGAACTACAGCCCCAACGGGATCATGGCCCGATTGGGGTTCATGACGGGTGACCACTTCGGGCTGGAGCTGCAAGCCGGTCTCTCCCAGACCGGGGGGGATTTTGAGCTGAACAACCTCACCGCCGCCTATCTCTATGCCGGATTTCCCTATGAACGCCTGCAGCTCTATACCTTGGCCGGTATGGCGCGTACCGATGTCGACAGCGGTGGAAACTCTGAGATCAGCAGAAACTTCTCCTTCGGCTTCGGGGTTCGCTGGCAAGCGGTGGCAAACCTGGATATCGGCCTGGAGTGGATGAACTACGCCGAGCGTTCGGCATATCGGGTCAGCGCGCTCAATATCGGGTTTGTGACGCACTTCTGATACCGGCCATCGAGATGGCGGACCCCGTTTTTCATACGGCATCCGCCTCACCACATCACACCGCCAACCAGGCCAGCATCAACCCCAACAACACGAAAGCGATGATCCCGGCTCCCCATCCGCCTGCGAGCCGCCACGAGTTCCGCCCCTCCGGGAAACACAGCTCGAGCAGCTTCAGCCGCAGGGTTCGAGCAGCCAAGCGGAGTCTCTCGGAGCTGCCCTCGCTCCATCGCTGGACGGCTCCAATCCACCGGCCGCTCCACAATGGCGACTCCCCTGGGGAGAACG
>JALSRO010000212.1 GCA_026984715.1 Chromatiales bacterium
GCATCCAGCTCCAGTACCGGGTTGTGCAGGGGTTTGTCCGCTGCATCGGCATTGGCCTGGGCGGCTTCGAGTGCAGCCTGGGCACGTTGTACGGCTGGACTCTGTTCCCATACTCGTTGAACGAACTCTGACAAGGAGTGCTTGGTGACGGCGGGTGGTGAGTCACGACCATCCCCCGACGGGGGATCGGCCCATGCAGGTAAAGCAAGGCACAGATACACGCCTGCATAAAAAGCGGGTTTGGATAACATAAGGTAAATCCTTCAGACACTATGAACCGGATGCAGCCTACGACAGCTGCGGCGACGGAAAAGCGGGAAGGACTAGAGGATCGGGGGCCTCAGATGGGGTGCGATGTAGAGTGAGGGAAGGTTCATCACCGGTAGCAGGGAGGGAGCATGAGCACGGGGAAAGGCGGGTTCCGCCTCCAACCGAACCATACCCACCAAGTGGGCTGCACCGTGACAGCAATGGTTCCCATGCAGCAGATCTCCGGTGACCGCGTGATCGTGCAGGCCATCCGCCACCCTGTCGAAGGTGATCGTATCGTGCCCCACCATCGCTTCGGGATGGCTATCCCAGGCGAACGCGAGGCCGGAGCAGATGTTGGCCAGCAACAGGAGATGAATCACCACACTTTTCATCAGTGCTAATGTAGCCGGAACGTTTGTCCCATGTCAAAGGTTGTTTCCCTGTAGGGAGGAGAGAGGAGCACGGTGCCGAATGGCGGCCGGCACCAGGCAGTCTCTTTCCGATAGACACGGTTTGGGCGGTTCAGCACCAGCTGGCCAGCCCTTCGGGACGCTCCAGCAGCTCCCGGATATTCGCCTCGAGGATCTTGTAACCGACGTTGCCATACAGTTTCTGCCGCCCCTCGTTGAAGATGTAGGTGGGGCTTCCCTCCACATGGAATTCGTCACGCAATCCGAGATCACTGCAAAGCGCCGCCATTGCCGAACCATCGTGCAACAGTTTCATCAGCGAGTTTACGGGCAGCTCCAGCTCCTCCGCCAATTCTAGCTGCTGACGGGCATTGGAAACATCCCGGAGATCACGAAAGAATGCCAGCCGCAATCGCCAGACCGCTTCCTCGAACCGGGAGCGCCCGCTGAATTCATCTACCGGCTCTGCACCAATCTCTCCCTGCTGCTCCAGCAACTGGACGGCCTTGAGGTAGAGATGGCTGCTGGCCGAGCTTTTGGGGATGTTTCTGGTCCAGATCTCCGGGGAGATCTCCACATGGGGAAAACCGGCGCAGACGGCTGCCACATGTTGGCCAAAAGCGGCAAAACCTCCCTTCTCTTTCCAGCCACCGCCGATTCGCTGGTGGGTGGAGCCGAAGATGGGGATGAAGTGATAACTGATCCTGATCTGCGAACCGAACCGCCGCTTGAGCTCATCCAGCCGGATCTGCGCGGTGTAGGCCCAGACGCAGAGCACGTCGGAGAAATAGGCGATATGAAGCGGTTCGCTATGATGACTATTCATAAGGGAGCAGCCTCCGATTCTGGATTCTGAAGGTTGAAGGTCAAATGGTTCAGTAAACGCGGTTCTACTTCGCCAGTGGAGATCCTCACCCCGATATCGTGCAGGCTGGTGACCTCCATATCCTGGTAGCCACAGGGGTTGATATGTTGGAAGGGATTCAGATCCAGCTCCACGTTGAGGCTGAGCCCGTGATAGGAGCACCCCTTCCGGATTCGCAGTCCCAGGGCGGCGATCTTGGCACCGGCAACATAGACGCCCGGGGCACCGGCCAGTGTCTCACCCTTGATTCGATACTCTGCCAGCAGCCCGATTATGCTCTGCTCCATCGCTCCAACCAAGGCACGCACTCCCAGCCGACGACGTTTCAGATCGATCAACAGGTAGGCTACCAGCTGGCCGGGGCCATGATAGGTCACCTGCCCACCGCGGTCGCTGCGCACCACCGGGATGTAGCCGGGATTCAGCAGGTGGCTCTCCTTGCCATTGGTACCCAGCGTGAATACAGGTGGATGCTCTACAAGCCAGATCTCGTCGGGAGTGGTGTGATTCCGCCGTGCGGTGAATTCACGCATCCTGTTCCAGACAACGCTGTAATCCTGCAGGCCCAGATGACGAATCTCGAACCCACTTTCTGTCTCGTTTGCTGCGGCGGGGTGATTCATAGCGCCATCACGACCTCTTTGCATGCGGTGAGCTCCTGATAGATGGCATCCAGCTGAGCACGACTCTCTGCCTGCAGGAGAATGGTGATGGAGCTGTAGTTTCCCTTTCTGCTGTGGCGCGTCGTGATGGCCGGTGGCTCTTGCCCTGCAGCGTGGCGCTCAATGATGGCGATGACCGCGGATTCGAATGCGTCACCGGCATATCCGACTACCTTTATGGGGAATTCGCAGGGAAAGGTGAGTGGGGAGTCCTGGAAATTCATGGAACTGTCAGCCTTGTTCTCCCGGCAACAATGTATATCGTATTCAGTCGTGGAGTGCCGGTTTGCCGTGGTCTGTCATTGCATATCAGAGGGTCAGCGGCTTCAGACGGGCCTTCGACCCGCGTTCCAGTGCTGGACAAGGGAACCCCGCTGTGCATCGTTCCAGCGCCTGTTTGAAGTCTTGAATCCGACACCATATATTGTTTCGGGATCAATACCCTCCATCACCGCTACCGCGCAACTGCTGCTTGTACTCCTGGTAGAGTTGGTACATCTGCCGCCAGGCGGGCCCGGGAGAACCGCCGCTCACATCTGCACCGTCGAGGCGGGTAACCGGAAGTATCTCCTTGGTGGAGCTGGTGAGCCATATCTCGTCGGCGCGACGCAGCTCGGCCTCGGTAACCGGATGTTCCCTGAAGGGGATCTGTGCGCCGTGTGCCAGCTCCACCACCAGATCCCGGGTGATTCCCGGAAGCAGTCGGTTATCCTTCGGTGGGGTTATCACAACACCTCCGGCAACGATGAAGAGGTTGCTGGCCGCCCCTTCGGTTGCCTCACCGTCTCTCAGGAGAATGGCCTCATTGGCACCCTGGTCCAGCGCCTGCTGCCGGAGCAGCACGTTGGGTAGCAGTGAAATAGCCTTGATGTTGCAATAGCGCCAACGGATATCATCCAGGGTAATGGCCGCCACCCCCTGCCGGAGCAGAGCGGCATCGGGGGATTTCAGTTCATTGCTCATGGCGAATACCGTAGGAGTGGCACATGCCGGAAATCCGTGATCACGGCTGGCCGTCCCTCGTGTCACCTGAAGGTAGATGGATTGGTCGGGACTCTCTCCCTGCTGAATCAGCTGGTGGATCAGTGACTCCCACTCCTGTTGGCTGAGGGGGTTGTCGAGCCGTATTCCTTCCAGGCTGTGTCGCAGACGCGTCAAATGCTCGGCAAGGCGGAATGGATGCCATCCGTAACAGGGAATGACCTCATATACCCCATCTCCAAAGATGAATCCCCGATCCAGTACCGAGACCCTGGCCTCCGAGAGGGGCAGGAACTCCCCGTTCAGATATACGTTGTCACTGGCCATCACTGAACCAGCATCAGTATGCTATCCTTCAGGCGGGTGAACAGTCCACCCTCGGCAATCGCCTCAAGCGAGATCAGCGGCGCTTGTGCGATCTGCTTGCCATCCAGGGTGATATTCACCGTTCCAAACTCGTCCCCCTTCGCTACCGGAGCGACGATGGTTTCATCCACATTCATCGTAGCCTTGAGGTTGTCGTACTGGCCACGGGGGATAGTGACATAGAGCGGCTTTTCCAACCCCAGAGGCAGTTTGTCCGTGGCTCCTTTCCAGACCGGCAGGTTGGTGAGAGGCTTGTGGGCTTCATAGAGGCGGTGTGTGCTGAAAAAACGGAATCC
>JALSRO010000213.1 GCA_026984715.1 Chromatiales bacterium
CCGTAACGAAGCAGTTTCTGGCTCTCCGTTGCCCTGGCCTTTTCGCTGGCGGTATTCATCACCACCGAGATCAGCCGCATGCCATCCCGCTTGGCGGAAGCCACCAGACAGTAACCAGCTGTCTTGGTATGGCCGGTCTTGACGCCATCGACGGTGGGATCTCGCCACAGCAGCTTGTTACGGTTGTACTGGGTGATGCCGTTGTAGCGGTACTCTTTCTGCGAGTTCAGCTTGTACCCTTCCGGAAAATCACGGATCAGCGCCTGGGCCAGGATGGCTAGATCGTGTGCAGTGGTGTAGTGGTCCTTGTCCGGCAGGCCGGTACTGTTGACGAAATGGGTGTTTTTCATCCCCAGGCGTTGCGCATGTTTGTTCATCAGGGAGACGAAGGCATCCTCACTACCTGCCACATGCTCCGCCAGTGCAACGCTTGCGTCGTTGCCCGACTGGATCACCAGCCCCTTCAGCAGTTCTCGCACCGGAACCTCCTTGTCCACTTCGACGAACATCCGCGATCCCTCCATGCGCCATGCCTTCTCGCTGATATGAACCTTGTCGTCCATTGCGATGTTGTGGTTTTTCAGTTCGTTGAACACCACATAGGCGGTCATGATTTTGGTGAGACTGGCGGGTTCCATACGAATATCGGCCTTGTGGCTGGCGATCACTTTCCCGCTGTCGAAGTCCATCAACAGATAACTCTTGGCTGCCAGCCGGGGAGCTGCCGGCATCAACGTTTCAGCGTGGACGGCATGGGTGACGAGGCACAATAGGGGGATCAGGATGAGACGGTGCAGTAGTGGGGTGGTAGTTGGCATTTGCTTGTGTAGTTCCCTCGTTCTATTCATTTTCGGTAACGATATGCAGCCCGCTGATGCCGGCCGCTGTCAGCTGTTGTTTCAAGATTTGTGCCTTCTCCCTGCTGGGGAAGGGACCTGCCCAAACCCTGTAGAGTGGGCCAGCACCGGAATCTCCTGTCTGCCGGATCTGGGTGGTGCTCCCCCGGCTGGCAATGGCATCACGCAACATCTCCGCATTGCGGCGTTGGCTGAATGCTCCCACCTGGACGTAGAAACGGCCATTCTCGGCGCCGGACTTCGGCCTTGTTGCCGGCGCCCCCCCGCTGCGCTTGGAGCCGGTGTCCGGTCGCACCGGCACTACCGATACCGGATGGACAGCAAGCTCCTCGCCAGGTTCCACCCGGGCGGGATCGATTGCACGCACCTCCACCGGGGCGGTACCGCTGCGCAGCATATCCAGTTTGGCGGCGGCAACATAGGAGAGATCGATCAGCCGGTTGTCGTGGAATGGGCCACGATCGTTGATCTTCACCACCACTGAGCGGCCGTTGAGGAGGTTGGTTACCCGGGCATAGGTGGGCAAGGGCAGGGTGCGGTGGGCAGCGGTCATGGCGTACATATCGTAGGGTTCGCCACTGGAGGTATTCTTGCCATGGAATTTCGTTCCATACCATGAGGCAGTTCCGCGCTCGATATAGCCAAGGCTGCTGTCGAGCACGTAGTATCGCTGGCCATCGACCTCGTAGGATGCGGGATTGCCGAGGGAAGCTCGCTTTTCCATGCGAGGTACGGCGTCGGGGATGGTGGACAGATCGACCTCTCCCACCGGTGCCCGGTCCCTCTGCAAGGTCCCACAGGCGGTCAGCAGGCAGAGCGGTGCCAGAAACAGAGTCTCTCGCCAGTATGAGGATGGTCGCAACGCTTTGACTGGCTGTTGAAAAACGCTGTTTTTCGGCTGCCTGTTTGCGGCACAGGGATGTGTCGCCATTTTCAATGGCGTCAAGCCATTGAAAATGAAGGGGGCGGGAGATCGCACTTTTCCGGCCCTGCGTTGAAAAAGACCGTGGATGGGCTTTTTCAACATCCTGTTAATCACTATTGTCAATCCGGAAACAAATATATATATCATATTCAGCGCTTCAGGCAGGCACCGGATCTGCGTTCCAGTGCGCCGGGATTGTTGCCGGGTCAATGGTGTTCTTCCCATCGATTGCGTATCTCCCTGCTCAACTGATAGACCGCCATGGCATACAAGGGGCTGTGATTATAACGGGTTATGACGTAAAAGTTGTGCAATGCAATCCAGAACTCCGGTATCCCTTCGGTTTCCAGCTCGATCAGACTGCCCGGCTGAGAGAGATCCAACTGCTCCGGAACCTGTACCCCAAAGGCGGGGAACTGTGCGAGGGGAAGGTGAGGCTTCACTCCCTTTTTCAGCAGCTCCCGGTACCCGTTTCCGGATACATGGGTCTGCATGGCGACCGGCTCTCCTGCTCTCCAGTCGTGGCGCCGGAAGTAGTTGGCTACGCTGCCGATAGCGTCCACCGGATCGTCCCATAGGTTACGATGGCCGTCGTGATTGAAATCGACCGCATAGCTGCGATAGCTGGCGGGAATGAATTGAGGAATACCCATGGCACCGGCATAGGAGCCTTTCAGGCTCAGGGGATCGATCTGCTCTTCACGGGTCATCAACAGATACTGCTCCAACTGACCGGCGAAAAAACGGCTGCGGGGCGGGTAGTCGAATGCCAGGGTGCTGAGCGCATCGAGCACCCGATGTTTGCCGGTAAACCCGCCGTAGCGGGTCTCTACCCCGATAATGGCGACAATGATCTCCGGGGCCACGCCAAACTCCCGTTCTGCCCTGACCAGCGCGTTCACATGCTTGTCCCAGAATGCCACCCCTCCCTCGATGCGTTTTCGGTTGAGGAAGATAGGACGATACTGGTACCAGGGCTTGGACTCTGCCGGCTTATTCATGGCTGTAATGATGTCCGGCTGTAACCTGACCTTCTTGAACATCCGCAACAGGCGAGGAGCGTTGAACTGATGCTGTTCAACCATTCTGGAGACGAAACTTCTGAGCTCTGGCCTGTCGACCAGCTCCTGTGCCGAGACTGCAGAGACGAGCAGTAGCACGGTGGCAAGAGGGGACAGGTGGAGGAGCAGGCGTTTTTTCATATGACTATCCGTAATTGGTCCCAACAAGATTTACAACCAGGGGAAACCGTGGTTGTCGCTTGCATCGAGAAAGCGTTGCAGCAACGTGGCCCACAGAATCAGTTTATTAAAACACATCCATATCCTTGGTGACTATTAACCCGGCAACGATATATATCGTATTCAGCCGTGGCGTGCCGGTTCGCAGCAAGGCGGCCCATCGCCGTTGTAGCCATTCTACAGCAAGATGGGGTAACGCAGCCTGCGGGCCGGCGCCTGCCCGAAGCCCTGAATGCGACATATATTGTTGCCGGGTTAATATTGTCACCAGAGTGATAATCCGTCAGGTGGAAACCAGTTTACGATGGGTCTGAATGGACATCAGCACACCAAAAGCGGCCATCAGGGTCACCAGAGAGCTCCCACCGTAGCTGATCAGCGGCAACGGCAGGCCCACGACTGGCAACAGGCCGGTGACCATGCCGATGTTTACAAAAAAATAGATGAAAAAGGTCAGGGTCAAGCTCCCTGCCAACAGCCGGGAGAAGCAGTCCTGGGCCTGAATGGCAATCATCATTCCCCGCCAGACGATAAAAAGATAGCCGCTCAACAGTACCAGGATCCCGGTCAGGCCAAACTCTTCACCTAATACGGCGAAAATGAAATCGGTGGAGCTCTCGGGCAGGAAATCCAGATAGGCCTGGGTTCCATTCAGCCAGCCCTTGCCAAACCAGCCTCCGGAGCCGATAGCGATCTTGGACTGGATGATGTGATAGCCGGCACCCAGCGGATCGCTCTCCGGGTTGAGGAAAGTCAGCACCCGCAAGCGCTGATATTCATGCATCAGATGCCAAACCACCGGGGCAGCAATGGCCGACAGGCCGAGAACCGCCAGAACGAGACGTTTTGGAATACCCGAAAGCAACAACACGAAGCTGCCGGCTCCGGCTATCAGCAGCGAGGTTCCCAAGTCCGGTTGCTTGACAATCAGCAGCACCGGAACCACGATCAACAGTGTAGCCACTCCCAAAACACGCGGCCGGGGGGGGAGATGGAACCCGGCCAGATAGTGGGCCGCCATCATCGGCACCGCTATCTTCATCAACTCGGATGGCTGGAAGCGGAACAGGCCAAAATTGAGCCAGCGCTGGGCACCCTTGCCAATCTCACCCATTATCAGCACAGCAACCAGCAGCAGCAGTCCGAAGCCATAGAGCCACGGTGCCCAACGCCGAAAACCGTGAGGGGGTACCTGGGCCACCAGCACCACCACGGTAAATCCGATGGCCAGACGGGTCGCTTGGCGCAGAATCAGATCGATGTTCTGCTCACCCGCACTGTACAGCACGACCAGGCTTATACCGGAGAGAAACAGCAGTCCGAGCAGCAACGGCAGATCGATATGCAAGCGTCGCAACAGCCGCCGTCGGCTCGCATCGGCGCTACCCATCGGAATCGGCCCCGCTCTCGGCAGCAGCTCCTCCCTGTTCACTTCTGCTTCTGCTCCCCTCGCTGCATGAATGCAGCGATTACTTTACCTGCCACCGGTGCTGCCACCGCGCCACCACTGCCGCCATTTTCCACAATCACGGCTACAGCGATACGGGGATTCTCCACAGGGGCAAACGCAATGAAAAGGGCATGATCGTGGAGTTTCTTTGCCAACTCTCTGGAGATATATCTCTGGTTCTTCTTCAGTCCGAATACCTGGGATGTACCGGTTTTACCGGCAATGGTGTAGTCTTGGGAAGCAATCCTGCGAGCGGTCCCATGGGCGCCATAAACCACTTCATTCATGGCGTGTATGACGGTACGCCAGTTTTCGGGATCGATAACAGATACACTTTTTTCCACCCTGGCCTGCAGGGCTTTCTCTTCCTGTACGGCTCCGCCAGGCCGCCCGATACTGTGAACCAGAGTGGGCCGCAGATGCCTCCCTTTTGTTGCAAGAATAGCAGTGGCCACGGCAAGCTGCAGGGGGGTGGCCAGCGTGTACCCTTGGCCTATTCCTGTGATAACCGTCTCGCCGGGGTACCAGGGCTGATGGCGGCTCTTTCTCTTCCATTTCCGTGATGGCAACAGGCCACTGGCTTCACCGGGCAGATCGATTCCCGTCCTGGAGCCAAATCCGAATTGCGCAAGAAAACCCGATAGCCGGTCGATACCCAGCCTGTAGGCCAGATCGTAGTAAAACACATCACAGGACTCCACAATGGATTTTTCCAGATCGGTGTAACCGTGGCCGGCGTGCTTCCAGTCGCGGTAGAGCCGTTTGCTCTGAAACTCGGGAACATAGTAGCCCCGGCAGAATATAGAGCTGTTTCCGGTAATCTTGCCCATCTCCAGCCCTGCCAGGCCAACAAATGGCTTGATGGTGGAGCCTGGTGGGTACTGCCCCCTGATGGCGCGGTTGAACAGCGGCCGATCGACAGAATCGCGCAGTATGCTGTATTCGCTGGAGCGAATACCGGATACGAAGGGGTTGGGATCATAGGTCGGTTTGCTGACCAGGGCGATCACCTCACCACTGTTGGGATCGATCGCCACCAGGGCACCGTTTTCCGCACCAAATGCATCCGTAGCCACCTGCTGCAGATGTGCATCGATCGACAGATAGAGGTTCTTCCCGGGGATGGGAGCGGTCTGATCCAGGATCTGGAGCTTCCGCCCCCGCACATCGGTCTCTACCTGCTGATAGCCTACCTTTCCATGCAGCAGGGACTCGTAGCTGCGTTCAATACCCGTTTTGCCGATGTGGGTGCTGCCGCGGTAATTCGCACTGTCGATGGTGTTAAGATCGGACTCGCTGATCCGTCCCACGTAGCCCACGACATGCGCCAGCAGAGCACCCTGAGGATAGTGTCGGGTGAGACCTGCTTTTATCTCTACGCCGGGAAAGCGGTAGCGGTTGACCGCCAGTATGGCGACCTCTTCGTCACTGAGTCCAAAACGCAACGGGATACTGTCGAAGGAACGCTTGCGCCGACGCTCCTTGTAGAAGCGTTCTATGGCGCTCTCATCTATATCGATCAACTGGCTCAGTCGATGAATAGTTGCATCCAGATCCCTGATCTGCTCCGGGATCAGTTCGAGACGAAAGGTGGGGACGTTTTCAGCCAGTACCACCCCGTTACGGTCATAGATCAGCCCCCGGATCGGCGGAACCGGATAGATGGAGACCCGATTGTGTTGCGAGAGAGTAGCGTAGTGCTCATGCGAGAGGATCTGGAGATAGACCAGCCGCCCCACCAGTACCAGCGTCAGCAACAGCACCACGAGCAGCGCACTGAATGCCCGCACAGTGAAGATATGGGTATCACGATAGCCGTGAATTGCCTCGTTTCTGCTCATTCCGGTGAACTGCCGAAAGCGACTCCTGACATCGGTTCAGGTCACCCTGTAGCGGCGGCGGATATGGCGTAACATCAGAAATACGAAGGGCCAGGCGAGCATACTACTGATGGCCGGCATCCAGTACAGGAATCCGGTGGGACGCCCGCTGACCCCCAACACCCACGCCCCCAACACGCGGAACAGGGCGACGAAGATCAGTATGAGTATCGCCTGTTGCCATATCGGATAATTACGGATCCTCTGATGGAGCAGCAGTACCAACCAGGCGACGACCGTGAGCCCCAATGCCTGCTGCCCCAGCAGCGTACCGGTGGCGGCGTCCTGAAACAGACCGGCTAGCCAGCCGGTCCCCACTCCAACGCGGTGAGGAAGGGCGATTATCCAGTAGATCAATACCAGCACTACCCAGTCGGGACGGAGAGGGGCAAGCATCGCAGGTAGGGGAAACAGGGTGACGGCCAGGGCAGCCACGAAACTGGCAACGATAATGAACCAGTTATGGGAGTAGAGTCGGATCACGGCGCCCATTTCTCCTCTGTCGATTCTGTGGGAGGGGAGACCTGCCGGATCTTCTGATGCTTCGGACGGGTCCAGACCAGGAGCACCTCGCGAATTCCATCGAGATGGGCCGTCGGCGTAGCCTCAACCCAGGCATAGGGACGCGACGGCTCATTCTGAATCCGGGTGACGGTCGCGACCGGGTGGCCTGGGGGAAAGCGGCCCCCCAAACCCGAAGTGACCAGCACATCCCCGATCCTGATGTCGGCGTTGTTGGGGATGAAGGGCAGATCCAGCCGGTTCGACGCCCCCGTTCCCACTGCTATGGCGCGCAGCCCATTGCGGTTCACCTGCACCGGTACCGCATGACTCGGATCGGTGATCAGGAGGGCAGTGCTGGAGTAGGGGGCAACATGGACGATCTGCCCCATTACACCATTGGCGTCCAGCAGGGGTTGCCCCGGAAAGACATTGTCCCGGGCGCCCTTGTTTATCACGATCTGGCGAGTGAATGGATCGAGATCGACCGCCACGATCTCCGCCACACGCGTCTCCTCCACCGTCTCCCGGGATGTATGCAACAGGCGCCGCAGGCGCCGGTTTTCCGCCTCCAGAGTAACCATCCGCTGCAGCTGGGCATCGAGCAGCTCCTGGTGGATTCGCAGCCCCCTTATCTCGTCGAGCAACGCGGCGCGGGAGGAGAACGCGAGGCCGGCAGAGCGAAGCGGCGCTGTAACCAGATCCACCGCAGCTTGAACCGGGTAGATCAGCAGCGACAATCCGCTGCGCACCGATGCGAGATAGTGCCAGCGGTGATCCAGCGTCATGATGACCACAGAGAGCAGCAGAAAGAAAACCAACCGGGTGGTGGTGGATGGCCCTCGAGCGAACAGCGTCTTTATTTCATGCCTCCTGGAGATGCGCTATGGCGGCTGGAAGCGATTCGCCTGCCGGTACTGCCGCCATTTTACCCTACACGACACGACCAGGGATATCACCTTGCTTCGACAAGCTTCCGCAACAGATTCAATCCAGGGAGAACAGATCGGTACCGTGCTGATCGATCATCTCCAGCACCCGCCCGCCACCACGTGCCACGCAGGTGAGGGGATCCTCGGCGATGACTACCGGCAGCCCGGTCTCCTCCATCAGCAGGCGGTCGAAGTCCCGTAGCAGAGCACCCCCTCCGGTCAGTACCATGCCACGTTCGGCAATATCGGCACCCAGTTCGGGCGGGGTCTGCTCGAGCACCGTCTTTACCGCGGCAACGATACTCTTCAGCGGTTCCTGCAGCGCCTCCAGTACCTCGGTGCTGTTTACGGTGATGGAGCGGGGGATCCCCTCGGCAAGATTGCGGCCTCGCACCTCCATCTCCTGAACCTCATCGGAGGGGAATGCGGTGCCAATCTCCTGCTTGATTCGCTCGGCGGTGGCCTCACCTATGAGACTGCCATACTTGCGGCGCACATAGTTGATGATGGCTTCATCGAAACGGTCACCACCAACACGGACCGAGGTGGAGAAGACGATACCGTTGAGAGAGAGAACGGCGATCTCCGTAGTACCACCACCAATATCCAGCACCATGGAACCGCGCGCCTCGTTGATCGGCATACCCGCGCCGACAGCAGCGGCCATGGGTTCCTCAATCAAATAGACCTCACGGGCCCCGGCACCCATCGCCGATTCCCGAATGGCTCGCCGCTCCACCTGGGTAGCGCCGCAAGGGACGCAGATCAACACCCTGGGACTCGGCTTCAGGAAACGGGTCTCATGCACCTTGCGGATAAAGTGCTGAAGCATCTTCTCGGTTATGGTGAAATCGGCAATGACCCCATCCTTCATCGGCCTTATGGCTACGATGTTGCCGGGCGTGCGCCCCAGCATCATCTTGGCCTCATGACCGACGGCGGCGATCGCCTTGGGGCCACCGGGGCCACGATCCTGACGGATAGCGACTACCGAGGGTTCGTTGAGCACGATCCCTTTGTCGAATACATATACCAGCGTGTTGGCAGTACCCAGATCGATGGATATATCGTTGGAAAAGAGTCCCCGCAAACGTCCGAATCCGAACATAATTGTTATTCCCGCCTCTGTTGATGCAATCAATAAAACCCGGATAGGGGTACCAGGAGCAGCGAAAACCTGCCACCCGTCGAGCCCTGGAAGGGAATCGGTACTGGTGCCGGACATCTACGCCGCTGCTCTGTTCGGGAGATCCCGGGGCCGTTTCGCTCTTCTCTAGCCGGAGGTGTATCCTGGAGCAATTATTTGTTACTGATTTAGTAAAATGACTAACTCTATCAACGGAACGGATTTGGGGCAAGGAGATATATGTGATAATTTGTAACCTCTTCACAGTTTGGATAGGTGATTCTGTCCCAATCGGCTTCCGGTTCACATCCTCGCCAAACCCGGCAGGCGGATGGCAGGTATTGCCTTTTGAGTGGAATCCCGTTACGGAGCAGCCATTATGTCGTTGGAACAAGCAGATATAGAGAAGATCGCCCACCTGGCGCGGCTCGCACTCGACCCAGGTGATGTACCGGAGTACCTGCGCAACCTCTCCAGCATCCTCGATCTGGTAGAGCAAATGAACCGCGTAGATACCGAGGGGGTACAGCCCATGGCCCATCCACTGCGAATGGCGCAGCGTCTCCGCCCCGATGAGGTCACAGAGCCCAATCAGAGGGAGAAGTTTCAGCAGATTGCCCCACAGGTGGAGGCGGGCCTCTACCTTGTTCCCAAGGTGATTGAGTAACAAATCAGGACGACGACCGGACGATGCACAACAAAACACTTGCCGAACTGGCTGCAGGGCTTCGCACCAGAGAGTTCTCCAGTACCGAACTGACACGCCACTATCTACAGCGGATCGAGCGCTATGATGGTGAAATCAACAGCTTCATCACCGTTTCAAAGGATCACGCCTTGCGACAGGCGCAGGCAGCCGACGAGGCACTGGCCGCGGGGGACAGCGTCTCACTCACCGGTATTCCCCTGGTTCAGAAAGATATATTCTGTACCGATGGAATAAAGACCAGCTGTGGCTCCAGAATGCTGGACAACTTTATCGCCCCCTATGACGCCGGAGTTGTGGAACGCTGCAACGCTGCCGGCATGGTAATGCTGGGCAAGGCCAACATGGATGAGTTCGCTATGGGGTCCTCCAACGAGACCAGCTATTACGGACCGGCACACAACCCTTGGGATCTGGACGCGGTGCCCGGGGGGTCTTCCGGCGGGTCGGCCGCGGCGGTGGCGGCCCGGCTGGCGCCAATCGCC
>JALSRO010000214.1 GCA_026984715.1 Chromatiales bacterium
CGATACCGCCCGGGTTTGGGTGGACGCCAACTATCATGCTCCGGCATGGCAGTATGTCGAGGGGGTGGTGGATGGCGGAACGGTCGACAGCCTCACCGTCGGTTGGGAACGACCCGGCAGGGACGGCTGGCGTACCCCGGAGGAAGATGCCTTGTCCACCTATATTTCGGCATCGGTACGCAACTACGGTGTCGAGGACGACAACAGCGTGGCAGCCAGCTACGCTCTCAAGCTGGGTGCCCGCCTGCTGTTGCAAGAGATGGCGCCTCAGCTGAGCGTGGGCTATGGTCTCGACCTCGAGGAGCGTACATCGGTGGATACGCGCCGTTATGCTGGAGTCGGCTACCACCCCTACCCGATGGTGTCGCGGCAGGTCCACAGGGTCGATGTCATGTGGCTGGATCGGCTTGGCGACTATCTGCGCTACGAGGCAGGGGGTGGTGCAAGCTACGATCCGCGTAACGATGCCGGGGGACCGTTCGTGACGGCCAATCTGGCGTGGGAGCCGCGGTTGGGTCTGGAGGCAGGGGTACGGTTCATGCACAGTGCGGGCCCCTATCGCGGCCAATACGCCCGTTACACCTTGGCCGGGGCCTATCTGTTGTGGCATTTCTGGTGATCCGGGTGGCGGGAGCTTCTGAGCGAGGTGGAAGGCTTCATTGTCGATATACCCGCAATTGCAATTATGAAAAGGGATGAAAATGGCGATGTTGGATATAAAGTTCGGTAGTAGACAGATCTGTCTGTACATAGTGTTTCTTGCATTGACGGTGGGGGTTTCCGCCTGTGCCGGCAACAGGATGGTGGAGAGAAAAAGTGATCAGAGCCGGGTTGTTTCTCCGGACGCCCCCGGTTTGGCGGTCGTCCCGTTCGAAAATCTGAGCGAGTACCCCAATGCTGGCCAGATTATGACCCGGTTGATGAGCACCGAGTTGTACCGGCAGGCCCGGTTTCGGGTACGGCAGGAAACTGTGCCGGCGCAGTGGCTCGGAAAAACGGGTGGTGCGGAAAGGCAAGAGAGCGAGGCCGGTCGTGCCCAGCAGCTGGGGCATATCTTTGGCGTGGATGCTGTCCTGATGGGTAGTGTCACCGAGTATCGCTATCAAAACGGTCTGCGCGAAGAGCCGGTGGTGGGCCTGAGTGCGCGTGTGGTGCGCAGTTGTGATGGTCGGGTGGTATGGGCCTCCAGCCAGAATGGTGCCGGGCATGGTCTCCTGCGCCGGGAGAGTCTCAACCAGGTGGCGCAGCGCGTGGTGCAGGCTCTGGCTGCACAACTGGAGCAACTGGAAGCCGGCCAGCTGAACTGTTCGACCGCCGGCAGCGATGCGACCACACCGCAGGCAGAGTCGGAAAACGGTGCCGCGCCGGAAGGAGATGCCTCATGAGTACCGCTCCAAAGATACACTGCAGAGTCGTTACGCCATTTTTCATAATAGTGATAGTGGCTCTCCTGCTGGGTGGATGCTCCACGGGAACCCATCTGGAGCGGAATTTCATCAGTAGCAGCCCCTCACCCCAAAGGGGGATGAGCGTACTCGTCGTACCATTCCATAACCTTACCGTACACCCTGAAGCCGGTACCGCTGTCGCCAGGCTCATGGCTACCGAGCTGTATCGGGCAGGAGTGTTTTCCGTTCAGGAGTCACCTCTCCTGAATGCGCAGCAGCCGGTCGGCAACAGTGCTCTCAACGAGCCGGTTGCCATGGCACGCGCGGCTGGTGCGGATGCGGTGCTCAGCGGAGCCGTTACCGAGTACGGTTATCGGCGAGGGTTCCGCAAGCAACCGGTAGTGGGTGTCGATGTCCGCCTGATCCGTACAGACGGTACCGTTCTCTGGGCAGAGAGCGCATCTGAAGCGGGAAGCGCCTATCTTGGACGGGACAGTCTTACGGAGGCGGCTCAGCGGCTGGTGATGCGTATCGTGCAGACGTTGTCACAGAACATGGTGGAAGGTAAACAATGAAGACCGAGATCCTGCAACGTCCAAGTTTTGCAATGAGAGCGGAGCCGCAGAGGCAGCTCGAGCCGGAACACCGGCCGACTCGCATCCTGGGTGTGAGGCGATCGGCGCTTCTGGAGATCCTGCTTTTTTTCGTGGTTGCCATCCTGCTCGACCAGTTCGTGTTCGATGCGGATTCATTCTGGTACGTCACTCCTCACCCGTTCTGGATAATCGTCCTGCTGGTGACGGTTCAGTACGGAACGGCGGAAGGAGTACTAGCCGCGTTGGCTGCCACGGTGGTCCTGCTCGCCGTCAGTATGCCTGAACAGGCGCTGAATCAGGATCTCTACGACTATCTGTTCAGTATCGTGCGTCGGCCACTGATGTGGTTCGTTGCTGCCGTGTTACTGGGTGAGCTGCGCATGCGCCATTTGCGGGAGACCAGGCAGCTGCGTCGCCAGCTGGAAGAGGCACGTGAGAATGAAAGGACCATCGCCGAGGCCTACCAGCGTCAGCAGGAGATCAAAACGGATCTGGAAGCGCGGGTGGCAGGACAGATGCGTACCGTCATCTCGATGCACCAGGCGGTGAAGTCGCTGGAGCAGCTCGATTCCGGAAAGGTGTTGTTCAGTATCATGGATATGATTCGGGCAGTGATGAATCCGCAAAAATCCTCGGTATATATCTTTGGCCAGGATGTGCTGGAGGCGACGGTGCATACCGGGTGGACCGGAGCAGATCACTATCTGCGAGTCATTGGCGCCGAGCACCCCCTGTTTCAGGAGGTGGTGACGCGGAGGCGTATCCTGAGCATCGCCAATGAAAATGACGAGAAGATTCTGGATAACCAGGGGGTTCTTGCGGGGCCATTGATCAACGCCGAAACCGGTGAAGTTATCGGTATGCTCAAGATTGAAGAGCTCGACTTCATCGAGTTGGGGTGGACGACCATCAAGAATTTCGAGGTGGTATGCGAGTGGATCGGGACCGTTTACGGGAATGCCCGGCGTTTTCATACTGCAAAGGAGAACAGTGTTGTCAATGAAAGCGGGCTGTTTCTCTCCTCCAACTTCTACACT
>JALSRO010000215.1 GCA_026984715.1 Chromatiales bacterium
TAGCCCCAGCTCGATGCGTACCGCATTGTTGAAAAAGGGAGAAGGCGTCATGGCTCCAGGCAGATGTTCCCTCTCCAGACCGGCAATGATCAGGGCATCGAAATGGCCGGGATTGCTGAGAGTCAGATTCATCAGTTGGACCTGACTCCCTGCAACCGTGGGGCAGAAGTGGGAGCTCTCCAGAGTATGGCCGAGCCAGGCACGGAACTCTTTCCACCCTATCTCCATTCCGGAATCTGCAGCGGCGTCGGCCAGCGTCCCTATCTGTCGCAGGAGAAGGCTCCCCGCATCGTCACCAGCCAGTGTCTCGCTCATCCCCAGCCGCTCCATACTCTCCTGCAGTGCCGCGATGTACAGTGAGGGGCGATGACGCCCCTCCAGGCGGTTCAGCAAGGGGGTGGCGGCCTGTTCGACCCGGCCCAGCAGATCCAGGATCTCTTCGCTCTGCTGCTCCGTCCAGCCGCCGAGCGCATGGCGACGCTTCTCTACCTGTTGCCGATAGCGCTCCAGCCCACGGGCGACGTTGCCACCATGGATGATATGGTGCTCCAGGCGATAGATGGTCTCATTGAGTTGCTGCCGTTCCTGCCGGGTGAATACAAAGGGGGATTTGAGCAGATCGAGCAGCGGTTGCTGGTCAAACTGCTCCTCCACCGTCTGCAGCCAGCGCTCCAGGGCAGCGGCAGCGCTGGTGGTAGAGAGCGCCCAGCCAGCGCTGTCTGCGATCTGGACGCCAGCCTGCTCCAGTAGCGCCCTTACTTGACGTGCCAGGCGCCGATTTTCGGTAACGATGGCGATGCGGCGGCAGTCATCCAGAAGCCATCGTCGGATCTGGATCTCGATCGCTCGTGCCTCCTCATCGGCACCGGCAGCCGCGAAGAGATGGAGATGGTCGGCAACCGGGCTCCGGGGATAGCGGGAGGCAAACTCCAGAGCGCGCTCCCTCAACGGTGGACCCTGTCGAGCAAAAACGGTATCGAAAAACGCCCCTGCCGGATCTTCCTCCCGGGGGGATGCGTTCGATGGCGTTGCATGAGGCAGGCCGGGCATTCCCTCCAGTGCGGCATCCGGATGACAGCCCGCGTCTTCGCACCCGGGGTGGTGCGCCCCCTGAATCACCAGGCAGGCCTGCCCCTTTTCCAGCAGGTTTTCCACCCATTCGGCCTCGGCCGGGGAGAGATGGTGAAACCCGGCAATATAGAAGTAGAGATCCGCGGCGCTCCGGTTATCGGTGTATGCGGCCAGCTTGAGGATATGGGCGGTGCTTGGCTCGACTACTCCATCCGCCTGAAGTTGCCGATGCCAGGCATGCCAGAGGGTATGTACCAGAGTTGCCTCCCGGCCCATGGCCTCGGCTGCCGGAGTGCCTGCCCGGTAGGCTGAGCGGAGGAGCTGGACGAATTCGGCGTAGTCCCCGGGCAGTCCGGTCTGGTGTAGCGTCAGCTCGTCGAACAGCTCCGCCAGATTCTCTGCCAGCGCCCACGGAGAGCCTTTTCCGTACAGGTGCGAATGGTCCAGCAGTACCTCGGTCAGCATCAGCAGACGCCGCTGGGGAGTGATCCGGGTTTGAGGGAGGCTCACCTGCCGGTCCAGCCAACCTTGCAGGGTAGTTATTCGCGGGCCCAGCAGAGCCTGAACCCCTCGCTGCTTGGCATTTTTCAGCAATGTACGCCGAAGTGCGGTGGCCGAGTGAAGGTTGGGGAGGAGCACCACCGCTTGCGACAGGTCCGGCAGACGGGGCAAGTTCTGTTCGATAATGCGATCCGCCAGTGATGCGAGCAGATCCTCCCCGTAGTTGACAAGAATAACAGCGGGTGATGTAGTTTGGTTCAAGCTCCGGGCGCTCGCTGGATGACTCTGACTTGCAATCAACATTTTACCTGAGGGAGTTCGAGTCAGTATATATTATTGACCCGGCAACGATATATGTCGCATTCAGGGCGCGGTTCGCAGGTATGGGTGGTTCTCTTGGCAAAGTCCGCGATACCGGGCTGGTATTTTCTCGAAGCCCACAGCTCTATGATATTCAGCGGCGGGTCACGGTCGAATACGGTTGTATATTGTTGCCGGACTCAATAGTGAGCCCGACCCGGTTTCGGGGAGGGGCATGGCCGTCGGGAGATGGGACCACGGGCGGCTTGCAATATCAACTCATAAAGCTAAGCTTAAAAATACAGTTTTATTGGGGAACAGGGGAGATGGTCCATTGCGCAAGGTAATGTCAGAGATGGTTGGTGGCTCGGGAGGCAATGAGTTTCATGACTATATTCCCCCGAACGAAGCCAGGATCAAGGTTGTTCATGTCTTTACCCATGAGTATGTGGATGCGCTCCAATTTGGTTATCTGGATGCCAGCGGCGAGATGGCGCTGCTTCCCAAGATTGGTGGTGACGGCGGCTTTGCCTACCAGTTCGTGCTGGACGAGGATGAGTACCTGACCGGCGTCTGCGGGCGTTACGGATGGTATATCGATCAGATCTGTTTTCAGACCAACAAGCGGGTATCGGAGACCTTCGGTGGTAAAGGCGGGGTCAGTGAGTTCAATATTCAGGCCCCCCGGGAACACGAGGTGATTGGGCTGTTCGGGCGTTATGAGTGGTATCTGGATGCCATCGGTATCATCTCTCGCAAATTGACACCCGAGGAGATCGAGCGTACCTCCAGCCCTCATGATCTTCAGAAGATCGAGGGGATTGGACCAAAGATAGCGGACTTGCTGATTCGTGAGGGTATCCTGGATCTGAGCGACCTCGCCACCACTTCGGTGGAGCAGCTGAGGCAGATTCTGCACGAGGCGGGGAGCCACTTTGCAATGGCGGATCCCACCACTTGGCCACAGCAGGCTGCACTGGGCGCCAAGGGAGAGTGGAAGAAGCTGGCGGCCTTGCAGGAGGAGCTGGACAAGGGAAGGCGTCTTTAGCGGAGTGTTGAAATCAATCTGTTTCAGCAGATGGCCTTTTCGGGTTCAGGGAGATGTGGGTTTACATGAGCAGACGACCATTTCCGAAAGCA
>JALSRO010000216.1 GCA_026984715.1 Chromatiales bacterium
GGAGCTGGTAGGCAAGCCGCCGACGACAGCCCAAGGGGATCCTCATCAGCGTATCGCGGGTGACTCCCGTCAGGCTGGAGACATGGACACCATGATCCGGCGGTTGCAGGAGCGGCTCGAAAAGAATCCGAACGATATTGACGGCTGGGTGCTGTTGGGGCGCTCTCTGAGTATGGAACAGCGGTTCAGCGCGGCTGCCGAGGCGTATGGCAAGGCCTACGAACTGGCTGGCGATGTTCCCGAGATAATGGCCCAGTATGCGGAGACACTGGCGCTCTCCAACAAGGGACAGTTCGAGGGAAAACCGATCGAACTCCTCAACCGAGCCAGGGAGGTGGGTCCACCATCACCCCGCATTCTCTGGTTGCTAGGTGTTGTTGCTGCCCAGCAGGGTGATCCGGCCGAGGCGGTCAGGATCTGGAATCAGCTGCTGGCCATGTTGCCAGCCGGCAGCAATGCAGCGGAGATGGTCGAGACAAGTATTCGCCGGGTTGGGGGCAAGCCTGTGGTCGCCAATAACTCGACCACGCCGAAATCCGGGTCCGGGGAGAGGCCTGTCACGGGTGCAGGGACAGTGAAGCTCAATGTGACACTCTCCCCCGAGTTGAAGGAGCGAGTCGCACCGGGTGATACGGTATTCATCTTTGCCCGGGCCGAGCAAGGGCCCCGAATGCCGATCGCAGCGGTTCGCCATCAGGTGAGGGAGCTGCCGTTGACAATCACCCTGGACGACAGCTCCGGGATGGCGGGGAGAAAACTGTCCGCCTACGATCGGGTGGTGGTAGTGGCGCGAGTATCCAAGGCCGCGTCTCCGATGCCCCAGTCGGGGGATCTGGAAGGCAAGGTGGTTGCCAGAACGGGAAACCAGGAGGTGGTTCCGCTGCTGATCGATCATGTGCGTCCCTAGCATCCACAACGTGTTGCGCATCCCTTTCGCGAATGGGGCGGGAGGGATAGGGCGTGGGACGGGAATCGCATAAACCCCTAATAAATCTGGTATATTTTATTGATAATCCTGTAGTTACAAAACCAATTTCACTTGAACTAAAGAGATTGTCATGATAGTTTTCTCTGTCATGACACAACTATCCATAAAGCCGGATACGCGGAGAGGTGGCAGAATCGGATCGCGCCTTTCCGTTGCCGGAATCTTCAGCCACTATCAACTCCCTGTTTTCCATTTCCTGCTCGTTGCGGCGGCTCTATTGCTTTTGGGCCTCGCTGGATGCAGTACAGCTCCCGAGAAGAAAGATGTCGTTGACCTGACCTGGCCGCCACCACCAGAGCGTGCCCGTATTAAGTATCTCGGGTCATATTCATCTCAGCTCGACCTCGGTGGGAGAAGCAGCCTCAAGGCGCGCCTGTTGGGAGCGGATCCACGCGGTCCTGCGATCCAGAAGCCCTATGGCGTTACCGCAACCGACGATGGCCGTCGTATCTATGTGGCGGATACCAAGCAGGCGGCCATCATCGTGTTCGATTTTGATACCAGGAAGGTTTACCGATTCCAGACTGATGCGCGCGGTGCGCTGCGTTCGCCCATCGAGGTGAGGGTGGACAGTCGTGGCCGTCTCTATGTGACGGATCCGGTACGCAGCAGGCTGTTTGTGTTCAGTCCCGAGGGAAAAACGCTGTTCGCCCTTGGTGCGCGGGAGAAGCTGGAGCGGCCGACCGGCCTGGCTCTGGATGAGTCCCGTCAGCGGATCTACGTTGCCGACAGGGGTGCCCACCGTATCCTGGTCTATAACCTGGATGGGGAGTTTCAGTATGCTTTCGGGGAGCGGGGGACCGGCCCGGAGCAGTTCAATCTTCCGATCAATCTTGCCGTGGACAAGGCAGGTAATCTCTACGTGGTGGACTTCGGTAATTTCCGGGTTCAGATGTTCTCTCCGGGTGGGGACTTTCTGGGGATGTTCGGTGAGGCGGGGGACAAGATGGGCAGTATGGCCCGCCCCAAGGGGATCGCTGTAGACAGCGACGGACATATCTACGTGGTGGATGCTGCCTTCGGCAATTTCCAGATATTCAACAGGGATGGGCGTATCCTGCTGTTTGTCGGACAGATGGGACATCAGCCCGGACAGTTCTGGTTACCTACCGGCATGTACATCAATGCTCAGGACCGGATCTATGTATCCGATTCGCTCAATGCCCGGATTCAGGTGTTTCAGTATCTCCCGGACAAGAGCGGGGAAGGACAGTAACTTGCAGCCAGGATGAACTGTCTCTGTCTCTTTGACCTGCCACCGAAAAGGAGGAGAGGAGCGTGAGAGCGGAACATCAACCTTTTCGTGGGTAAAGTATTCGCAAAATTGATAGCCGTTGCGCCCGAGAGAGGGATGGCAGCTTCGGAAACACGGCCGCTGGCCGTTGATTAACTGCAACCCTGAACGCCTGTTCGACTGCAGCTACTATAGAGTAAAGAGAAAGTGGGCAGCCGCCGGTTTTTTGGGTTCAAGGAGGGTACAACCATGAACTATTGTCGTGTGCTATCGACGCTTGGCCTGGGTGTTGTAGTGGTGTTCATCATCAGTTTTGGAAGTTGGGCCCAGGCGGGAATCGCCAGCACCAAGCACAACCTTTCGGTGGCTGGTCCGGGCAATGTCAAGTCTCTGGATGAAACCGAAATCTGCGTTTTCTGCCATACCCCTCACCGTGCAATCAAGAATGACAACATTCCGCTCTGGAATCACAATCTCTCCATCACCGGGAACTACGGTGTCTACACCAGTCCCACCTTCGACGGAGCCACTACCATACAGGATCTGGGGGGAACCGATGCAACCACGGCCGCTGTGAGCAATCTCTGCCTCTCCTGTCACGATGGCACCATTGCAATCAATGCGCTGAACAACCCCTCCAATGCCAACCCCAACGGCAACCCGACCATGACCGGGATAAATGCCGACGGTACCATACCCAATGGCGCTACCCGGCTTGGTACGGATTTGACGGATGACCACCCGGTCAACTTCATCTTCGACTCTGCCCTCTTTGCAATCGACAACTCT
>JALSRO010000217.1 GCA_026984715.1 Chromatiales bacterium
CAGGGGAAGCTCCTCTCCGCCACCGAATGCATAGCGGGTATCACAATAACTGCAGCGCAGCGGGCAGCCGGTAAGACGTACGAATGCTGTCGGGATCCCCATACTGCGCGACTCTCCTTGCAGGGAGAGGAATATCTCCGTTACCCGCAAAACATCCGTAGTCGACACGCTACTTCTTCAGGTATTTTCTGGCCTCTTCCGCCTCCGGACTATCGGGGAAGCGGGCAACCAGGGCCGCAAGCTGCTTGTTCGCGGCACTCCGTTTACCCAGCTCCCGATAGCTGAGTCCAATCTTCAGCATCGCTTCAGGAAGCTTGGAGCTATCGGGGTAATTCTCGATGAGCTTGCGATACGCTGCGATGGCCTGCTTGTAGGCGCCCCTAACATACCGGATCTCCCCAAGCCAGTACTGTGCCTTGGCAGCGTAGCTGCCCTCGGGGTAACTCTTGAGATAGCGGGTAAAAGCGGTCACGGCCTTGGGATATTCGAGTTTACGCAGATGGGCAAAGGCCTGCTGATATAGCTGTTGCTCCTGCTCGGCTGCAATGATCTCCTGCTCTTTTTCCGGACCCGCGCCATCTTGCTCCCGAGCAGTGCCAGCCCCACTGTCCGGAGCAGAGGCGCGCTCCAGCTTACCGATGCGCTCATCCAGATCACGATAGATCTCCCGCTGACGGCGCTGGATGGTATCCAGCGTGTGACCATGCACCTCCAGCTCTCCCCGGATCGAGCGAATCTCCTGCTGAAGCTGCTGCAGCTGCAGAAACATCTCGCTCTGCTGTTCTATCAACCGCTCCAGCCTGACTATACGCTGTTCCAGTGCACGCTTGCTGATCGCCTGCGCGGAGCCCGTGCCCAACAGCAGCAGGATACAGACCAGCGCACCTCGGTAACGATTCATGATCTGTCAGCGGGCCGGATAGCGCAGCTGGGCACGACGGTTGAGACGCCAGGCAGCCTCATCGTGCCCGTAGGCAGCAGGACGCTCTTCACCAAAGCTGATGACCTCCAGCTGGTTCGGCGCAGCCCCCTGCAACATCAGCAGCTGCCTGACTGCATAGGCGCGACGCTCACCCAGAGCCAGGTTGTACTCCCGGGATCCCCTTTCATCGGTGTGGCCCTCGATGGTGATCCGGACCTCGGGGTGGGCAGCGAGGTAGTTGCCATGGGCGCGCAGTACATCCCGAAACTCGGGCGCTATTTCACTGCTGTCATAGCCAAAATAGATGGTGGTACGGGACAATAGCGACCCCTCGTCCAGAGGTTTCCCCTGCGCACCATCATCACGAACCATGCCGCGACCCTCTGCCTGGTCACCCGTGCGTTGTGCCGGCGCCCCCGCCGAAGCCGCACCTCCATCCACGGGAGCCGTGGCGCTACATCCCGCTATCGTCACGACAAACAGCGCTGCAGCGGCCCAGTAGAATAACTTGTTCATGATATTTTGCTCCTGTTTCCTGTTACTGTATTTCTGAATAAATCGATATCGTTCGGTGTGGCAGAGAACCCTCCCGGAGAACGCTTCCAGCCATACTCTTCCCATGGGTCTTCAAATTCACGGCATCGGTGACCACGCCGGCTCCCGCACGTCTCCCCTGGCAAAGTCCAGCCGCTGGTGGGTTCGGGAGTCCACGGAGGCGGCCTCGAGAACCCCCTTCCCCTGAACCTCGGTAGCGTACAAAACCATATCGCCATTGGGTGCGAAGCTGGGTGACTCTCCCAGAGGGGTATTCGCGACAATCGACATCTGCCCACCTTTCAGCTCCAGAATGGCAATCTGGAAATGGCTCCCTTCCCGGTGCACCATGACCAGCTTGCTGCCATCGGGAGAGAAGGAGGCGCGGGCGTTGTAGTTGCCGTCATAGGTTATGCGGCGAACCTTGCCGGCGGGACCTCGTGGCCCCACTGCCACCCGGTAGATCTGGGGGCTGCCACCCCGATCCGAGGTAAACACGATGGAACCGCCATCCGGGGACCATGCCGGCTCCGTATCGATGGCGCGGCTGGTGGTGATACGGGTCAGTTTGCGGCTACCGAGATCCAGCACATAGATATCGGCATTCCCGTTTTTCGATGAGGTAAACGCCAGTTTCCGGCCATCCGGAGACCACGCCGGGGCGCTGTTGATCCCCTTGAAGCTGGCCACCCGTATGCGCTTGGCGGTCTCCACATCCTGGATATAGATGGCCGAACGCCCGGTTTCAAAACTCACGTAGGCAAGACGTTTCCCATCTGGAGACCAGGCAGGGGACATCAATGGCTGTGGCGAGTTCAGAATGTTCTCTTCATTGTAACCATCCGCATCCGCCACAGAGAGGGCATAATGGCTCCTGCCCCCCTTCCGTGTCGCTGTCACATAGGCGATACTGGTGCTGAATACCCCTTTCCTGCCGGTCAGTTTCTCGTAGATGATATCGCTGATCTGGTGGGCGACCCGGCGCAAACCACGCCGGTTGGTACGAAAGCTGTACCCTGCCAGCGATTTCCCCTTGTATACATCGAACAGGTGGAACTTGACCTGGTAGCTGTCCGGGCCCAACAAATCCATCTGTCCAATCACGAGATTGTCCACCCGCACCATACGCCAGTCGGGAAAGCGCACAGCAGCAACATCATGAGGCCGGCTGGGAAGATCCGCTTCGGCGAGGGGAGCAAAATAGCCGCTGCGGGCGAGATCTGCCGCCACGATCCTGCCCAGCCGCTCCGGCGGGCGGCTCTGGCCACTCCAGCCAAAGGGAACGATTGCGATCGGCAGCGCACCTTTGACCCCCTGGGTGATCTCTATGGTCAATACAGCCTGAGCATTGCTGGCCATCAACAACATCCCCAAAGCGGCAATCAACTGCAGTGGGGCCAATCTGTCAATCCATTTCATCATCACTCTTTCTTTTCAAATTTGAATTTCAGTTCGGGAAACCCCGGCAACAGGGCCGGATCGGGAGGCAGCGGCAGCGGCGACGCCTTCTGTACCGCAGCTTCCACGGAACGGTCGAACACAGTGTCACCACTACTGGCCGTGGTAACGACCACCAGCACATCTCCCGCGGATGACAGACGGATTCTCACCGTACATGACATTCCCGGGCGGGCAGTCGGTGGCTCCAGCCATCGGCTTTCCACCTTCTCCCGTATGCGCGCCATGTAGCGCGCCACCAGCGCCTGATTCTTGCGCTGCGCCTCCCCTTCGAGAAACTCCTCTTCAGCGGCCAACTGGCTCTTCAACGCCTCTTCGCGGCGTTTGCGCTCAGCAGCCTTCCTGCGTCTCTCCGCTTCGGCCTTCCTGCGTCTGGCCTCCTCCGCCTTGCGCCGCTTCTCCTCCTCGGCCTTTTTACGCTCGACCTCCTCCAGTCTGCGCTTCTCCTGCTCCGCCTTCTTCCGTTTGGCCTCTTCCGCCTTGCGGCGCTGCTCTTGCTCCCGCAGCTTCTGTTTCTCCAGCTCGATCCGCTTCAGCTGCTCTGCCTTTTCCCGTTGCAGCTGATGTTCCTTTCTGCGTCTCTCCTCCGCCTCCCTGAGGCGTTCCTGCTCTCTCTTCTTCGCAGTCTCCTGCCGGTGGCGCTCCTGTTCAACACGCTTCCGCTCCTGCTCGGCGGAATCCCGCTCGCTCTGCCTTTCCTGCCGGGACAGAGTTGCCCCATCGACCACAACAGCCTGAATCGCCGACGGCGCCTGAGGTGGCTCGCTTCTCCACCAGTCGAACTTTACCAGCAGGAGGGTGATCAGCGCCACGTGGAGCAGTACTGCGATGAACCAGTAACGCTTCATGGTACCCGGTTTCCCCCTATCTGGACGATTCGGATCGAGGGGTCTCCGTGACCATGCCGATGCTTGGGGCACCAGCCTGTTGCAGGAGTGCCATGGCCCGCACCACAGCCCCGTACTCCACCCCCTTGTCACCCCGCAACAGCACCGGAACTCCCGGCTGGCGCCGCAGTATGGTGGCCACCTTCTCAACGAGGAGCTCTGCGGGGATTGGTTTGTCCGGCTCGTCACCAACCGCGAGAAACAGCTCTCCCGCCCGATCAACGCTGATCACCAAGGGATCCTTGTTGCTATTCTGGATCGGCTCTGCCGCGACCTTGGGCAATTCTACCTTCACCCCCTGAGTCAACAGTGGGGCTGTGATCATGAAGATCACCAGCAGAACCAGCATGACATCGATATAGGGCACCACATTCATCTCGGCGATGGGACGCCTGCCAATGCGCTTCTGAGTCATGATGTTACCGGGCGCTCGCTCCCCTTGGGGTGGCTGAAGTGCAGTAGTATGGAGATGAACTCTTCAATGAAGTTGTCATACCGGCTGGCCAGCCGCTCTATCTCGGCGGTACTGCGGTTGTATGAAATCACCGCAGGTATCGCGGCAAACAGCCCCATGGCGGTGG
>JALSRO010000218.1 GCA_026984715.1 Chromatiales bacterium
CAAACAGTGCCTCGGCAATTCCGGGCGCCACCATCGCCAGCGTTGCCTGCTGCACATTTCCCAGTGCGGTGAAGGAGGACATGATTCCCCAAACAGTGCCGAACAATCCAACATAGGGGCTGACGGACCCGATAGTCGCCAAGGAGGAGAGACTGGCCTCCATGGCTTCCAGATCGCGATTCATGACCACGCGCATCACCCGCCCGGAGTTGTCTTTCAGCAGCTCCCGATCAAAGTGGGGTTGACGGCGTTGGTACTGAAACTCCTTGTAGCCCGCCTCGAAGATAGAGGCCATGGTACCGAGGCGATCGGAGGAGCGCAGCACCCTGTTGTAGAGATCACTCATACGCTGTTCGCTTCTGAAGCGCTCCTCGAATGCCTTTGCACCTCGCCGCGCCTGGCCCAACATACGCCTTTTATACAGGATCAGTCCCCACGAATAGATGGAGGCCAGTAGCAGAACGACCATGATGATCTGTACGGGTAGACTGGCATTGAGAACCAGATGGGCAATCGTGAGCTCCGTCATTGTCTGCTGCTGTTCCTGTCTCTTTTCAACATTTGCTGCCTGATATCCTCTACCATCTCATCCGGGAGCGGCCGGGGTTTGAAAGTGACTCTGTCCAGGCAGGCGATTCTGATTCGGGCACTACACATAACCCGCTCATCCTCGTCACCGTCCCGAACAGTGGTTTGAAGGAGGTCGATACTCGCGCCTCCACATCGAACCACATGAACCCCCACCTCAAGCCGATCGTTGAAACGGGCCGGTCTCAGGTAGTCCAGCTCGGCACGGCGCACCGCAAAAATCAGCTGCCTGGTCTCTGCAAGAGTGGCCAGATCATACCCCATGGAACGCAACCATTCAGTACGCGCCCGCTCCATGAACTTGAGATAGTTGGCATAGTAGACTACACCCCCACTATCGGTATCCTCGTAATAGACCCGAACCGGCCAATAAAATTCACCAGTGATTGCCAAGGTGGAGTTCCCCTTGCATACGGCACACAAACGGGAACTGTATTCATATTCCACTCTATAGGCAAGCTGTTATGGGGGAAAATGTGACCCAGATATAAAAAAGGCCATCCTTGGCCCTCCCCTGGGGGGGATGCGGGGAGCCCGCGTCCTTGTGTAGAAAGAGATGAATCATCAAAAAAGTCAGGTGGCGAAAGCCATCCGCACCCGGCACATCCAAATCAGGATGTTCCGCTTACCCGGGAAATCCGTCTCCCTGCATGACTTCCTGTTTGCCACCTTGCCCTGTAGCTAGCATATAACATGCCACTTCTGTTTTATTGTTTGTTATCTGTTAGTTGGGCGTATATATCCAAGCAAACCCACCTCCTTGAGGAGGCGCTATGTCGCCATTTGGCGACGATTTCTGCGGTATTTTTATAACACCATGATATTTCGGAAATTGGTTTGTCGCCGAAAAGATACAGTTGACGCGACGACGGGGGGCATCAAAGAACATAAGCTATGCATAAAATGCTTAACTACTAGAGACGATGACAGGTTATTTCCGTAACATACTGTATTTGAATGCATTTATTTGTCAACCAAGCTCATCCGGCCGGATGTCATTTTTTTGTGCGGGTGACCTATATTTGTCACAAGGAGAGAATGGTCTTGCGCAGATCGCCGGAAGCAGCGACTGGCAGCCAGTCGAACTGTTGCGGCTCGAATCGAGCTTCGGCAATTGGAGAAAGATACCAGCACTGCCACGGGAATTTCTGGCCAGGGGGAAGGAGATAAGCGGCCAGGTCGGGTTGCTGGGGGCGAAGAGCCTCCGGCTGCTCACCCGTTACTGGAGAAACGGGGATTCAGGAAACATCGGCCAACCCGTCCGGTGTCGTTATTTGAACAGGGTGTCGACGGAGAAGCCCTCGCTCTCCAGAATCTGGCGGAGGCGGCGCAGTGCCTCCATCTGGATCTGACGTACCCGCTCCCGCGTTACCCCTATCTCGTTTCCCACATCCTCCAGGGTGGAGATGCCTCGGCCATCCAGACCAAAGCGGCGTTTTACCACTTCCCGCTGTTTGTCGTTCAGCTGGGATAGCCACACTTCCAGATGGCTCTGCATGTCACTGTCCTGGAGGATATCTGCGGGATCGGTGTTCCCGGCATCGGGGATCGACTCCAGCATCGACTTGTCCGTATCCCTCCCCAGAGGTTCGTCCACCGAAGCGATGCGCTCATTGAACCCCATCATGCGTGCCACATCTTCGGCAGGTTTATCGAGAAAGCGGGCAATATCTTCAGGGGTGGGTTCTCCTCCTTCGGTCTGCGCCAGATGGCGGGCAGCCCTCAGATAGACGTTGAGCTCCTTGACTACATGTATCGGCAACCGGATGGTGCGTGTCTGATTCATGATGGCCCGCTCGATAGTCTGGCGGATCCACCAGGTGGCGTATGTAGAGAAACGAAACCCGCGCTCCGGATCGAACTTCTCTACCGCCCTAATCAGCCCCAGGTTACCCTCCTCTATCAGATCCAGCAGTGGCAGACCGCGATTCAGATAGCGGCGGGCAATCTTCACCACCAGGCGCAGATTGCTCTCGATCATATGGTTACGGGCGCTCTCGTCGCCTTGCAGTGCCAGGCGTGAGTAGTGGATCTCCTCTTCCGCACTCAGCAACGGCGAAAAACCGATCTCGCTGAGGTAGAGGCGTGTGGCATCGAGCTGCTTGTCGGGGATTATGTCCGTCGGGAAATCGAGCGGCTCCGACCCGTTGCCGGGCGGCTGCCCCCGCTCCACCTCTTCGGTCTCTTTTCCAATAGAATCTGTACTCTCTGTCCCCTCGGCCCAGTGTGAAGGGGTGTCCCGGTTTACCGTCATAAAAATCCTATTCCCTAGCGTTCAGGCAGGTAGCGCAACGGATCGACTGGCTTGCCATTGTATCGAATCTCGAAATGCAGCATTACCTGTTCAGCGCCGCTGCTACCCATCCTGGCAATCTGAACGCCCCTGGCTACTTGATCCCCCTCTTTCACAAGCAATTCCCAATTGTGCGCGTACGCACTCAGGTACCGATTATTATGTTTCAGAATGATAAGCTTTCCGTAGCCGATCAGTCCACTGCCACTGTACACCACTTTCCCCGGAGCCGCCGCGTATATTGGTTGTCCCCTGCGACCCTTGATATCGATCCCCGGACGATGACGGCTGGATCTGCCTGCACCGACCAGCTCTCCGGAGGTGGGCCACTGCCAGGATATCTCCTTGTTGTCACGGGGCTTCAGGTCGGCAGCGGCTGTGTCGGGAAGGGGGCTGCTGCTCGGCTGCGGCTGCCGGCTCCAGGGGTGGGCAACTGCAGCAGGGGACGGTTTTGCAGAGGGTTCATGGGAGCGTTCGCCCTTCCCCCCGGTGTTACCGGAATGCGGCCGCCCAAAAGAGGGAGGGGGTGCGATACGGATCCGCTGCCCGGGACGAATAACATAGGGGGGCGAGATACCATTCCAGCGAGCGACCAGACGGTAGTCCTGCCCATAACTCCAGGCGATGGAATAGAGAGTGTCTCCCCGCTGTGCCGTATGGAATCTTGGATGCCACTCCAGGCTGGCGCTGCGGTTCCCAACCAGATGGGGGGCACTTCCGCAACCGGCCTGCAGGAGCACCAACATCAGCGGGATCAGAGGGCGGAGCAACCACATCGGATACATGGTTGGCTCACTTCAGTAGAAGATAACCGGTAACACCGCCTGCCACAGCGGCCCATCCAAGGTAATCGATATAGAGATGCAGTTTCCTCTCCATCGACTCCCCTCCCCATTTCATCAGCCCGGCTACCAGGAAGAAGCGCATGCCACGACCAATGGAGGATGCAATCAGGAAAGGTGGAAACGGCATCACCATGGCACCTGCAGCGATGGTAAACACCTTGTACGGCACGGGGGAAAAGCCGGCAATCAGGATCGCCCAGAAGCCGTATTCATCGAACCAGCGGCGCGCCAGCTCGAACTTCTCCCAGTATCCTGCCTCATGCAGCAGCGGTGCAATCAGCTCGAAGAAGAAGATACCGATAACGTAGCCCAGTGCACCGCCGGCCACGGATGCCAAAGTGGTCAGCAGGGCGTAACGAAACGCCCGATGAGGTCTGGCAAGCGCCATCGGAGCCAGCATCACGTCGGGAGGAATGGGAAAAAAGGAGGACTCGGCAAAACTCAACCCACCCAGGAACCAGGGTGCCCGTGGGTGCCGCGCCCACTGCATCGCGCTCCCATACAATGAAGAAAAGAGCTTCACCCTACCCCCTTACCAACGGCACGAACCTGACGGTACCCAGTGATTCACAGTGGTACTCGTCACCCCGCCGGGTGACCCGTAACAGCTCCTGCGCTCCGTTGCCCGATGTCACGGGAATCACCATCCTCCCCCCCTCACCGAGCTGCAAAAGGAGCTCTTCCGGGAGCTCCTGTGCCGCTGCCGCCACGATGATCCCGTCAAAGGGTGCGGAGCGCTTCCAGCCCTCCACCCCGTCACCGACCTTGAGGTGAAGATTGTAGATTCCCAACTCCCGCAGCAGAATACGTGCTCGCTGCAGCAACGGTGCGATACGTTCGATCCCGTACACCTCGCCCACCAGCTGCGCCAGTACCGCTGTCTGGTAGCCGCAGCCTGCACCGATCTCCAGCACCTTCTCTAGCCGCCCCCCTGCCAGCAGTGCCTCGGTCATGGAGGCCACCACGTAGGGTTGGGAGATGGTCTGCCCGTGACCGATCGGCAGCGCGGTATCCTCGTAGGCGCGGCTGGCGAGCGCCTCGTCCACGAACAGATGGCGGGGGACGGAACGCATCACTGCAAGAACTGCAGGATCCGTGATCCCCGCCTTCTGCAGCCGCTGTACCAGTCGGTCCCGGGTACGCTGCGAAGTCATCCCGATACCGGAACGAGGCTGACGATTCATGCCAGTCTGTCCACCCATCGAGCCATCCTGTCCAGAGCGGTATAGCAGGTCAGATCCACCTGCAGAGGGGTAATCGAAACCCGCCGGTTACGGATTGCGTGAAAATCGGTACCGGGACCTGAATCCTGCTCCGCCCCCGGAGGGCCGACCCAGAAGATCTCCCGGCCACGCGGATCGACACCCCGCACCATCGCCTCGGCCTTGTGGCGATGGCCAAGACGGGTCACCTCGAATCCGGCAATCTCCCCCGGTGGAACATCCGGAACATTGACATTGAGGATGGTATCGGCTGGCAGTGGATCGATCCTCAACTGCTCCACCAGTTTCCGGGCCACGCCACCGGCGGTATCATAGTGATTCAGCTCCCGCCCCACCAGTGATACCGCCATCGCCGGCAACCCCATGAACCTTCCCTCCGTGGCCGCGGCCACGGTTCCGGAATAGAGGACGTCGTCACCAAGATTGGCGCCGGCGTTGATCCCGGCCACCACCATATCCGGCTCATCCTCCAGCAATCCGGTAATCGCCAGATGTACGCAATCGGTGGGAGTCCCCTCCACGCGATAGAAACCGTTCTCCTGTCGATATGCCCGCAATGGGTTGTCCAGAGTCAGAGAGTTGCTCGCACCACTGCGATCGCGATCAGGTGCGACCACGGTAACCTGCGCCAACCCGGAGAGGGCGCTGGCCAGGGCGGTGATTCCCGGTGCATGATAACCATCGTCGTTGCTAATCAGGATCTTCATAGTTGCGCGGCACTACCGTGACCAATTGCCGGATTATTCTCGCATATCTTGTACAATTGTTCCTGTTCCGACTGCAGGCTGCTTCAATGAGCTCTGAAAAAGAACCACCAGACGACAGCGATAAGGAGCTGTTCCGACAAGCGATGCGGCAGGTGCGCCCGCTTCGGCTCGACACCAACAGGATCGAGCCGCCAAGGCGGCGCCCCCCTCCCGTACCGCATCAAACGGAACTCGACCGGCAACGGGTGCTGCAGGAGATGATGGCAACCCCTCCCGATTATACCGAAATCGAGACCGGCGATGAGCTGCTCTATCTACGTCCTGGAGTCCAGCACTCCGCCCTGCGCAAGTTGCGCCGCGGCCACTACAGCCGGGGGGCGGAGCTCGACCTCCACGGAATGACGGTTCCCGAGGCGCACTCGGCCCTCTCCCGGTTTCTGCATCGCTGCCAGGCCAATGGAACCGGCTGTGCACGTATTATCCACGGCAAGGGACTCGGTTCGAGGCAGCAGAAGCCGGTGCTGAAGAACCGGGTCAATCTCTGGTTGCGTCAGCGGGATGAGATCCTGGCCTTCTGTTCCGCCCGCCCGGAGGATGGCGGAACGGGCGCCGTCTACATTCTGGTAAAACAGAGCCACCCTCGCCCCGAAAAGGGAGAGTAGCAACTTCATGGCAAAGGGATCACCCAGACGCTCGATGGAGGATACCGCACTCCCCTACAGTAACGGCACCACCTCTTCCAGCAGCCGGCATACCCGCTGCATCCCCGTCTCGAGGTGCTGCTTTATCATCTCCATCGAGATGATCTCCTCGTCACCCCGGCCAGCAGCCATGTTTGCCACCACGGCGCAAGTGGCATAACAGAGCCCTTGCTCCCGGGCGAGTGCAGCCTCTGGCATACCGGTCATCCCCACCATATGGCAACCATCGCGCTCCAGGCGGTCAACCTCTGCGGCTGTCTCCAGACGGGGACCCTGAGTCGCGGCATAGGTGCCCGATGTTACTGCGTCGAGACCCGCCGATTGCGCCGCACGAATCAGATGCCTGCGCAGCTCCTCGCAGTAGGGGTGGGTAAAATCGACATGCACCACATTGGTCAGCCCCTCCTCGAAATAGGTGTTGGTGCGTGACCAAGTGTAATCGATGATCTGATCGGGAAACACCAGACATCCCGGTTTAAGCCCGCTGTCGATTCCGCCCACGGCGTTGATGGCGATGACCTTGTCTACCCCGATACTCTGCAGTGCCCAGATATTGGCCCGATAGTTGATTTTATGGGGTGGAATGGTGTGCCCCGAACCATGACGGGGCAGAAACACCACCCGGTGTCCCTTCAGCTCCCCGTGAATCAGGGTTCCCGATGGTTCACCATAGGGGGTATTGACCACCTCTCTGCGCACGATCTCCAGTCCCTCCAGCGAGGTAAGCCCGGTACCGCCGATTATTGCTGTTTCAGTCACTCTGCTCCTCCCGCACTGCGTGGATCCCCGGCAGATTACGCAGATACCCCTTGTAGTCCATACCGAAGCCGAATACGTATCGGTCTTCCACCTCCAGACCGACAAAGTCCGCCATCACACCCGGCGCCTTGCGCAGATGCCTCTTCTCCACCAAGGCAGCGACGTGAACCGCAGCGCACCCCTTGCTACGGCAATATGAGACGATTGCCGCCAGCGTATGCCCCTCGTCGAGAATGTCATCGACCACCAGCACGGTACGCCCTGCCAGTGAGGCAGCGGGGCGCGCCAGCCAGCGGATCTCTCCACCACTGGTTTCCGCCCCGTACCGGGTGGCATGGAGATAATCCAGCTGCAGCGGAAAATCCAGGCGTGTCAGCAGATGCCCGGTAACGATCACCGCCCCGGTCATGACACAGAGCACCAACGGATTGCATTCAGCCAGGGAGGCGCTGATCTCCGCCGCCATGCGATCGAGCGCCTCTTCGACCTGCTCTGCGGAAAACAGACGGTCGGACTGACGATAGACGGCTTGCGCCTGCCGGGGAGTAATGGACATATTCAACCCCGCATTCAGTAGGTAAAGGTGACGGTGCTGTCGGCCATCGCCTCGCTGATGAGATAGGCGCTTCCGACCGTCTCGCGGATCTCCGGAATCAGCTCCTCTCCCCACAGCTCCACCGTCGTGGTACAGACCTTGAACACCGCTCCCGCCTCGGCCGCCTCCTTCATCACCTCATACACCGATTTGCTGCTGCCTGGATGGATCTGCAGCTTCTCGGCAACCCCGCGAATCGCCAGCTCCCCGGAGCGGCCCGTGAGGATGATCTCCACATCGTACTCCATCGCCGCCGCCACCGATGCCTGAAAAAAAGGGGCACCCAGCTCACTGGGGTTGGAAGGATCACTGTTCGACATGATTATCAGCAGTTTGTCTGCCATCTTGTTATATCTCCAGCTTGTCAGGAAACCACTCCGCGTAGAAACAGCGGCAACTGGGCATCGATGCGCCGTACCGCCCGGACGCCCTCTTCAATCGCTTCCGCGGCACGATGAAAATCCATCAACCCGATACTCTCCACAACCGGTGTAATCAGCAGATTGGGCGGCTCCCCCGCCATGCGGCTTCGGCTGATACGGGTCTGCATGATGTGGATACTGCCCGAGACAACCTCGAAAATCGAGGGCTCTTCCCTCCCGGCGCCTATCAATTTCTGCTTGACACCCGCTTCCCACATCCGGTTGGTGATCTCCCGGGCGCTCGCGAACCAGGAGGGCTCTCCCCCTTCGGGCCCGCCTCCGCTCCTCCTTTCTGCATCGGCCCCCTCTTCCGCCGGAATGCTGCGCTGCAGAAACAGATCCACTGCAATCACCAGCTCTGCACCCATCGCCCGGCACAGAGAGACCGGCACCGGATTGACCAGCCCCCCATCCACCAGCCAGTGGCCATTGTGATAGACCGGCGTAAACAGCCCCGGGAGGGATGAGGAGGCCCGCACTGCATCTACCACCGACCCGCTGCGCAGCCACACCTCCAGACCGTTGTTCAGATTGGTGGCAACAGCTCCGAACGGCAACCGCAACTCCTCGATGAGCTCCACCCCATAGTGCTGGCGCAACTGCTCGAAGACCCGCCGGCCCTGAATCACCCCTCCTTTGGTAAGGGTCAGATCCAGAAACCCCACCACGTCCTGCCACTTCAGATCACGCACCCACCCTTCCAACTGCTCCATTTTGCCCGCTGCAAGGGCGGCACCCACCAAGGCACCGATAGAGGTGCCGCACACCATGTCCACCTCGATGCCGCGCTCTCGCAAGGCGTTGATGACACCGATGTGTGACCAGCCTCGTGCCGCCCCTCCTCCCAGCGCCAACGCAATGAGAGGACGGCGTTTTCCGCTCTTCATCCCTGTTCCGGTTGCAGCATGGTGCCGTTATCGGCTGCAAGATGCAAGGTACGGGTGGGAAACGCGACTTCCGCCCCGTGGGCGGTGATTATCTTGTAGATCCGCAACAGAACATCCTCCTTGACGCGATGATACTCGGTCCACACCGTAGTACGAGTAAAGGTATAGATGAAAAAGTCCAGGGACGACGGGCCGAATGTGTTGAAATTCACCATCAGGGTCTGACTCTGGTCGATCTCCGGATGGTGCTGTAGCATGGAACGCACCTCTACGAGTATCGCCTCCAGCTTGTCGGCATCGTCGTAGCGAATACCGATGGTCTCCTTGATGCGCCGATGGGTCATGCGGGAAGGGTTCTCCACCGCAACGGAGGTAAAGGTGGCATTGGGAATATAGAGGGGACGCTTGTCGAAAGTCCGGATTCGAGTGAGGCG
>JALSRO010000219.1 GCA_026984715.1 Chromatiales bacterium
ATCGAGCAGCAGCAGAGTGGTCTCCTCGAAGGTGCTCTGCTCCACCAGCTGTTCGATGGGATAGCCCCGGTAGGCGAGAATGCCCTTCTCCCCGTCGATGTAGGAGATGTTGGATTTGGTGGCGGGAACACCCTCCAGCCCGGGTAGATACTCACTCATTGACCGTTCACTCCACAATCGGTTTCATAAAGGACGGCATCTGTCGGCATATTGCCGATAGAACGGGGGAGCGGAACTCTACTCCACCCGCGCGCTGCATACGGTGCAAAGGATAGCAAGAACCCGGGGCTCAGGGTAGCACCGCCATTCCAGAGAAACGGTAAAAGGGGGACGGCTCCCGTTGCGGTCTGCCCGGTGTCACATCTGGGGAGAGGAGGGTTGCGCCCCCGTTACGACTCAGGCAGAAAAAGAGGAGCCACACCCGCAGGTGGTGGTTGCGTTGGGGTTGCGAATCACAAACTGTGAGCCTTGCAGACCTTCAGTATAGTCGATCTCTGCCCCTACCAGATACTGAAAGCTCATCGGGTCGATCAGCAGGGAGACACCATCCTTCTCCACTTCCGTATCTCCCTCGTTGACGGTATCATCGAAGGTAAACCCGTATTGAAATCCGGAGCACCCCCCGCCAGAGACGAATACCCGCAGCTTGAGGTTCTCGTCCCCCTCTTCGGCAATCAGCTCCCGTACCTTGGCTGCAGCGCTCTCGGTAAAGATGACCGGACTTTCTGTTTCAATGGCGGTTTCGCTCATAATCTCTCCTCCAATCTGGACGGTATGTCGGTGGAATATATATATCCTTACCTTTTCAGTCAAGAATAATCCCCTGGATGTAGTATAATCCATCCTTGACCCTGTTTCGCAACAATTCCACGATGAGGCAACCCGGCATGGCGACCCGAGTAGCAGTACTGCCGCTTCTGCTGACCGTGCTGGCGCTTCTGCCGGCAGAACCCCAGGGCCCCTTCGACGCGCGCAGCTACCAGCCTGCCACAGGGGTCGAGCTGGATTTTCCCCTGGCCGGGGCTCTGATCGAGCCGCTGCTGGCTCCCGGTATGGCCCTTGCGGGAGAGCCGGATGTACGCGTCGCAACCTGCTCCACCCTCGTCTGGCTTCTCCTGCTGGCCGGCGGAGCCGCGCTCTACCGCCACTGGCGCCCGGAACGCCGCCTCGAGGCCGCCGCCCTGCCCGCGGTACTCCGTGCCTCCTTCCTGGCCGCCGGGCTCTTCTTGGCCTACATCGCCTTTACTCTGCTGGTGCCCCTGCCGGGCTGGAGTCTCAAGGTGACCGATCCCGATCTGATCGTGGCCGATCTCCAGACCCATACACTCTACTCTCACGATGGGCTGGTCACACCGGCTCAGAACCTCGCCCTGCACCGGGCCCGGGGGTTCGATGTCGTGGCATTCACGGAACACAACAACCCGGCCGGAGCCGAAGCAGCCACCGCTTATGCCCACAACGACGCAACGGCACCCTATGCCATCGTCGGAACCGAAGTGCGGGAACCGGGTCAGGCGTTCGTCCTCGCCCTAGGCTGGCTGCCAACCGAACGGAAATGGACTCCCCAATGGCTGCACGACCTGGATCGGAAACCGGTAGTCGCCCTGGCCTGGAGAGTATCAGTGACCGATGTCCATCGCCTGGCAGCCGCCGGATTGAGCGGCTTCGAGATCGCGAATGGTGGCCATCCGAATATACCCTTGCCGGTACGCGAAGCGATCCTGTCGGAGGCGCAACAACGCAATCTGGTCCTGGTGGCATCCTCGGATTGGCATGGCTGGAGTGGTTTCTGGCGCACCTGGACCACGATTCGGACGCCCGGGGGTGGGCAGTTGCCACGAGCCGAACAGGCGCGGGAGGTGATTAAAGCGCTCCAGCAACGTCGCAGCGACGACATCCAGCCGGTGGTCGCCGGCTATCTCGGTCCACCCTCCTTGCTGCAGACCCTTTTTGCACCCGCCAGCGCCTTGCTGCGTTACGGTATGGAGCTCTCCCCCCTGCGGGTGGTGGCATGGTGGCTCTGGAGCGGTGTGTTCCTACTGCTGTGGAAGATCCTGCAACGCAACGAACTGCGGCCGGGAGCAATCTTCAGCGCCGCCGCGCTGGGGGTATTCGGCACGGGTCTGGCGGTCCAAGGGGGGCGGCTGCTCTCGCTGACCCTTCCCGGCATGACGGCCGGAGCCACACTCACCGAAGTGGGGCTCTGGGGCGTAACGCTGGGTGGGGTGGCTCTGCTGGCCGCGGCATTCACGCTCATTCGCGAGCTGCGTCTGCGGGTACGAAAAATCCGAACCAGCGGGTAGTGAGATCCGGGTTGTGCAGCTCCAGCAAATCCGCCCGGGTAGCGATCTGATTGCGATGATCGTACTGCTCCACGAACAGACAGAGCGAATCGGGCGGACTGGGATTCTCATCCCGCCAGAGTGTGTACTGGCTGACACGGGCATGCGGGGAGGCGACCGCCCGCCGCGCATCGTTGAGCAGCAGCGCCAACATGGCGGTCTCCTGGTGGCTGGCCCCCACCACCTTGCACTCCTTCCCTCGAGGATTGGCCGCCAGTAGCCGTTTCATCTCATCCCCTACCTGCGACCATCCGTAGGTCTGGCTGATCTGGGTACGCTGCGGGGGCAGCCGGAGTCCTGCATACTCCACCCACCATGGGAACCGGATGATATTCACCAACAGCAGTGAAACAATACAGGCAGCGCTCACCAGCACCACCACTCCTTTGCGCGGCTTCCCCTCCATGTCATACAGCCACCGGTTCAGTGCCCCTGCAAGCAGCAGGGAACCGGGCAGATAAGCCAGCAATGGCCAGTTGGCCTCTGCCTTTGCTGAGAGACCTGCGGCACCAAACAGCAGCAACGGAAACCAGAACCCGGTGACCAGCAGCCGCTGGGTGAACGAGCCCGCAGTCACACCCCAGCGACCAGCGCGCAGAGCGGCATAAACCATTGCAACGAAGGTCCACGGCAGGACCACCCCGAGCTGCCCTCCCAGAAACAGGGC
>JALSRO010000220.1 GCA_026984715.1 Chromatiales bacterium
CCGGATCGATAAATAGGTGGTCATGGCCTGGCCGTGCGGTTCAGGATTCATGCAGGCTATCCATGCTCTTGACATAGAGGGGGCCGTAAGGCTCGGTCTGGATTAGTTCCAGCAGGCTGTTTTTCAACAGCTCCAGGATGGCCAGCAGGGTGACGACGACGCCGGCACGACCCTCTTCGCAGGGGAACAGGCTGGGAAATTCGGTAAAACTGTCGGCGTTGACGGCGGCCAGTACCTGCGACATGCGTTCCCGTACCGAAAGCTGCTCACGTTCGATGTGGTGATGGGTGTACATATCCGCGCGCTTGAGTACTTCACTGAAGGCACGCAGGATCTCCTCCAGGCTGACCTCCGGCTCTGGCCGCGTGGTGTCCCGATCGGGGAACTGGATGACAGCTTCAAACAGATCGCGGCCCAGGCGGGGCAGGGCGTCGATATCCTCGGCGGCCTGTTTGTAGCGTTCGTACTCCTGCAGCCGGCGTACCAGTTCAGCGCGGGGATCTTCCTCGTCCTCGTTGGTTTCGGCGGGACGGGGCAGCAGCAGCCGTGATTTGATCTCGGCCAGCATGGCGGCCATGAGCAGGTACTCTCCGGCCAGTTCGAGGCGCACTTCCCGCATCAATTCCACATACTCCATATATTGGCCGGTGATTTTGGCAATGGGAATGTCCAGGATATCGAGATTCTGACGCTTTATGAGGTACAACAGCAGATCCAGCGGCCCTTCAAAGGTATCCAGGAACACTTCCAGAGCATCTGGCGGAATATAGAGATCCTTGGGCAGGTTGGTGATCGCCTCGCCCTTGACCAGAGCCAGATGGGGGCGTCTTTCCTGTCCCGCTTCCTGCTGTTTCGGGATTATCATCAGCGGTAGGTGAGTCCCATTGCCTGGCGCACCTCTTCCAGGGTCTTGCGTGCCTCTTCCCGTGCTTTTTCGCACCCTTCACGGATGATGGCGTGCACGGCGCCGGGATCGGACTCATACTCGCTGGCGCGCTGCTGGATGGGCCGGAGTTCATCGAGTACAGCGTCGATGATAGGTTTCTTGCAGTCCAGACAACCAATACCGGCGTTGCGGCAGCCTTCCTGCACCCACTGTCTGGTCTCGTCGTTGGAATAGACCTGATGCAGCTGCCAGACCGGGCATTTTTCAGGTTCGCCGGGATCGGTGCGCCGTACCCGTGCCGGATCGGTGGGCATGGTGCGCAGTTTTTTCTCGACCACATCCGGCGGATCGTTGAGGGCGATGGTGTTGCCGTAGGACTTGGACATCTTCTGCCCATCCAGCCCCGGCATCCTGGCGGATTCGGTCAACAGCGCCTGGGGTTCGGGCAGGATCACCTTTCCCTCACCATCCAGATAGCCAAACAGCCGTTCGCGATCGGCGATGGAGATGTTCTGCTGGGTTTCCAGCAGTGCACGGGCAGTGTTCAGTGCCTCGTGATCGCCCTGTTCCTGGTAGCGTTTGCGTAGATCAAAATAGAGTTTGGCGTTTTTCTTGCCCATTTTTCTGGCCGCCGCCTCTGCTTTTTCCTCGAAGTTGGGTTCCCGTCCGTAGAGGTGGTTGAAGCGGCGGGCCACTTCGCGGGTCATCTCTACGTGGGAGACCTGGTCTTCGCCCACCGGTACCACACCGGCCTGATAGATAAGGATATCGGCGCTCTGCAGCAAGGGATAACCGAGGAAACCGTAGGTGGCCAGATCCCGTTCGCGCAGCTTCTCCTGCTGATCCTTGTAGGTGGGAACCCGCTCCAGCCAGCCCAGCGGGGTGATCATGGATAGCAGCAGATGCAGTTCGGCGTGTTCCGGTACCTGGGACTGGATGAACAGGGTGGCAGAGCCGGGATTGACCCCGGCGGCCAGCCAGTCGATGACCATATCCCAAACATTGGTGGTGATATCCCCGGGCTGTTCATAATGGGTGGTCAGGGCGTGCCAGTCAGCGGCGAAGAAAAAGCACTCATACTCGTGCTGCAGGCGTACCCAGTTTTTCAGGACGCCATGATAGTGGCCGAGATGCAGCCGTCCGGTCGATCGCATACCCGACAGTACCCGTCGTTGTTGTGCCGCAAAACCAGTCAAGAGTGACTCCTATATTCCAAACAGTACATGTAACAGCGTGTAGAACCAGTCTATGATGGGCCCCAGAACACTCCATAATACGCCGGTGGCCAACAGCAGCAGGATGATCATGAAGCCGTAGGGTTCCAGGCGTCCTACCTGCCATGCCATTGGTCCCGGCAGGATTGAGGTAAGAATGCGGCCACCATCCAGTGGCGGGATGGGGACCAGATTCAGCACCATCAGCACAAGGTTGAACAGGATTCCAAATGTGCCCATCAAAATGAGTGGCAGGCCGAGTGGCCCTGCACCCAGCAGGAAACCGATTTTTGCAATCATCGCCCACAAGATTGCCATCAGCAGATTGGACAACGGGCCGGCCAGGGCGACAAGTGCCATATCCCGTCTGGGGTTGCGTAGATTCTCCCAGGTTACCGGTACCGGTTTGGCCCAGCCAAACACGAAAGGCGGGGTTCCTGCCATCTTGCTGAGCAGAATCAGCAACAACGGGAGCAGCACGGTACCGAATGGATCGATGTGACGTATCGGGTTGAGGGTCAGCCGGCCCATCATTCTGGCGGTGGGATCGCCCAGTACGAAGGCGACCCAGCCATGGGCAACCTCGTGTACCGTGATGGCGAACAGCAGCGGCAGTACCGCTACCGCCAGAAGCTGAATAAGGGATAACTCCTGCATCGCGAGATTATACCCGTTTTTCCCAACGGATGCGGTACTCAGCCTTTTCCAATGACACATGAGCCTGAAAGGGGCGCGTGATTCCAACGTGACATGAGCCTGAAGGCGGGTCCGGGAACGGGCATCATCGGAGGATGATGATCGTGACTCTAAAGACCCAAGGACTCCAGACCCTGGAGGAAATCCGCGCCTTCCTGGAAGGCACCCAGGCCCTCGGCTTCGAGGCCCCGGCCCGAGAGGCCGCTTACGA
>JALSRO010000221.1 GCA_026984715.1 Chromatiales bacterium
GGGGGTTATCACACCGGAAGTGGATGCCCTGCGCAACAGGTTCGGGCTTCCCGGCATGAAGGTTCTTCAATTTGCATTCGGAGGGGATGCGACCAACCCCTATCTGCCGCACAATCACGAAACGAAGGCCGTGGTCTATACCGGTACGCACGACAACGACACGACTCTCGGTTGGTATGCGGCGCTGGGTGATGCCGAGAAGAGGCACATCTCCGACTATCTGGGGTGCCCTTCCGAACAGATGCCCTGGCCGCTGATCCGGGCCGCCCTTGCGTCGGTGGCCTGTCTGGCGATGCTGCCACTGCAGGATGTGCTGGAGCTGGGGGGAGAGCACCGCATGAACACACCGGGAACCACCGAGGGGAACTGGCGGTGGCGTTTCGGCTGGGATCAGGTGGCCACCGATCTTCCTTCGAGACTGTCGCATCTGGTACGACTGTATGGCCGTGATGGGGCTTGACTCGGGATTTTTCAGAGCATCTGGTCGGCGGCGTCTCGATATATCGACATGCTCGATACTGAACCATTCCGCTCGCGCCATCGCCCGGTTGGTGGTTGTCGCAACGGGCTGTTTCATGCCGATTATCTGAGTTCGAGGTGGTGATGAGGGGGAAACGGAGAGCGGTCCGCGTGCTGCGCAAGCCGCAGGTGCTGCCGCGGCGGGAGCAGGAGAAGCCCGGCCAGCCGCTCCAGCCGGTGACCGCCTTCCGCGATCCCGCCTGCCAGCTCTCGGTTATCGTTCCGGCAGCGGAGCGCTCCGTGTCTCTCATCCCCTCCCTGTTGACTCTGCAACCGCTGCGCGAGGAAGGGCATGAGGTGATCCTGTTGGACAGGGGGGGTGGCGATATTGTGGAGCTGGTTGGTGAGCTGGTGGATCAAATCGTGGAGGGGGCAGCCGATGGTGTCCGGCAGTTCAATCTCGGCGCACGGTATGCCTGGGGGGAGGTGCTGCTGTTCCTGCCTGTCGGTGGCCTGTTGCCGGAGGGGGCGGATCGGCTGATATTCGAAGCACTATCCGGTAGCGGGTGTGATTGGGGTTGCTTCAGGGCGGGCTCAGACGGGTGCCACCCGGTTGTGTGGGCGCGTGCAGCCTGCCTCAATCTGCGGACCCGTTTTACCGCCATCGTCAGCGGGGAGCAGGGGATATTCGTGCGGCGCAGCCTGTTCGAACAGTGTGGCGGATTCCCCCAGACAGCAGTGGCAGAGGGTGCCGCACTGAGCCGGATTCTCCGCGAGCACGGGCGCCCTGTCTGCCTGCGGTCAGAGATCGCCGTTTCCAGTGGCCGGAGAGGCGGGAGGAAAGTGTGGTGGCGTCGGTGGCCGCGTCTTCCGGTAACCGGGCAGAGCCATGGGCAGCTGCGGCGGCGTACGGGACACCGATAGATTCCGCCCAGTATCGGGCGCTTCGGGATGCGGCGCTTTCACCGCCGCGTTCTCCTGTTTTCTGCCACTATTACCCGGCAACAATATATGTCGCATTCAGGGCTTCGGGCAGGCGCCGGTACAAGGTGCAGTGTGTGGGCAAGGGCTGTTCCCTCGTCGAGTTCGCTTCAGTGCATCCCTGCACCCGAGACACTCGGATATCCTGTCCAGCGCACTGGAACGCAGGGCCGGTGCCTGAAGCCCCTAACCCGATGATATTCAACGACAGGCAACGGCTGAATACGATATATGTTGTTGCCGGGTTGATAGTATGTCGCTGTTTGCCGCTGCATGCGGAGGATGCACCTTCGGCTCCTCTTTTTCCTTCGACCCTGACTCTTCAATTGCTGGGGGATAATGGCGGGCAGCGGGATCTATATCTCGCTCTCGATCTCTCTCTGCCACGCGACCTCCGTCTGCAGCTGGAAGGGGGAGTGCTGCGGGGTGGAGCAAATCCGGATGACACCTGCTCGATGAGGGTGGGTTTCGGCACCGATCCGGCCGGGGATTTCAGCACTACCGGCTACTACTTCAACCGTAACCAGAGCGGCGCCTTTGTCATCCACGGAGCCGGGGCGGAGTTGGTTGTCTATCATCGGGACTGGATGCTCTCTCTCATCCCCGAGTTTCGGACTATTACTCTCTATACCACGGAGCTTGTTCACCGTAGAAGGGCAGTGGAGAAGGTCGAGCTGAACAGTCAGGGGGTGGAGTTCGGGGTTGCCTATTTTGGCCTGTCCGATTGGGGATTGAGTCTGTACCACCGATTCGATGACTACAGCGAGGATCTGAACCGTCTCGCGCGCTATCCGCGCCTGGCGGAGCTGTTGTTTTCCCAGGGGGCGCTGAATCTGGCGTGGGGGCTCGACAGCAGCCGGACCCGTTTCACCGCGACCCGCTATCTGGCAAGCTCTCCGGTGGCGTTGGGTCTCAGTGTGAGCAATAGCCACTCGGCCGTGGTCGGCAGTGACTATCTCTCTGCCACTCTGAATCTCGACTGGGAGTTCGATCCACACTGGGCGCTCTCCACTTCTCTCGGCAGTGCCGACGGGGGTGGTGGTTATAGAAACGCCTATCTCAGTATGGCGTTGCTCTATCAGTGGTGATCTATTGAACCCTGCAGACGGTGCCTCGCATGTTTTCATCACCGTTGGCGATGTTGATGTCATTGCCTGCCCCCAATCCCCCCCCCAACAGGAGTGTGCCATCCAGTGAAAACTGAATGGTGTTTCCGGAAATCGATACCAGTTGCAGATTGCTGTACTTTTGGTTGAGCAGACTGAATGCAGTTCCAGTGAAGTTACTGCCGTCGATGGCAAAGGTGATGGCATATACATCGGTGATTATTTGCAGATCCCCCTTGGCCACGTATCCCTGGTATATATCCCCGCTGGTCCCCGCCGGCAGTTCGAGGTACCTTTTCTGGCCTTCGATTGCGCCATTGTTGGCCGTCATCACCCCCGAGGCGGTTATGACGCCATCCCAGGGAGGGATGGCGTCGGAGGGAGCCCCGTCTGCCGTCGCGGTAAAGCTACTCGATGAATCGGGGTTCAGTTTTCCATTCAGGAGATAGT
>JALSRO010000222.1 GCA_026984715.1 Chromatiales bacterium
GATGAGCCGGATAAAACCGCCCAATCGAAATCCTGGATCTGGCTGCAGCGAGGCGGCCCACCGGATCGGCCCGTGGTGCTGTATGACTATGCTCCGGGACGCGGCGCCGGGGTGCCCCAACGCCTGCTTGGCGACTTCAAGGGTTACCTGCAAACGGATGGCTATGACGGCTACAACGCCGTGGTTGCCGTGAACGGTCTGATCCACGTAGGCTGTATGGCGCATGCACGCGGCAAGTTCAACGAGGCGGTTCAGGCACAGGCCGGAGACAGGAAACGCGGCAAGGCCCATCGGGGGCTGGCGCTGCTCCAGAAGCTGTACCGGGTCGAGAAACAGTGCCGGAAGCTGACGGCGGATGAACGTTACGCCCGCCGCCAGAAACACGCCCGGCCCCTCCTTGAAGAGATGCGCGCCTGGCTGGATGACGCGCTGCCGCAGGTGCCACCGACAAGCACCACGGGCAAGGCGCTGAACTACCTGCACAATGAATGGTTCAAGCTGAACCGCTACCTGGACGATGGCCGTCTGGAGGTCGACAACAACGGTGCGGAGAATGCCATCCGCCCGTTCGTGCTGGGCAGGAAAAACTGGTTGTTCAGTGCTTCGGTCAAGGGCGTGAAGGCGAGCGTCAATCTGTACTCATTGATCGAGACCGCCAAAGCCAACGGCTTGGAGCCTAATGCCCATCTGCGGCACCTGTATACGGAACTGCCGAAAGCAGAAACTGTCGAGGCGATCGAAGCACTGCTGCCTGGCAACCTCGACAAAGCTCAGGGTCGGGTGAGCGAGCCTGTTGTTTATTAAGCGGTTACCTGTATTCCGCTCTACGACCAAATGTGTGTCCTCTATTCAGAGGGCAACCCCGCGTCGGGTTTGCGTGATTGTGTGGCTCGACTCTTTTTCCGGGCCAACAAAAACTCACTCCTGGGCAGCCAGAGTGAAATGAAAGCGTGCGCCATGTTGTGGTGAACTTTCCACCCACACCTGCTGGCGGTGCAGTTCGATGATCTTTTTGACGATGCACAGGCCCAGGCCGGCGTGGCCATCTACCCGTTGAGGCGTATGGGCCTGGTGGAAGCGTTCGAACACCAGATCCAGCTGATCCTTGTCGATGCCTTCGCCCTGGTCGGCGATGCGCACGGTCAGGCTACCGTCGGCTGGAGCCTCGACCCGAATTTCGACACGGCTGTTGCGAGGGCTGTAGTGGATGGCGTTGCCGATCAGGTTGTCGAGCACTCGTTCGATGAGACCGATATCGGCGTAGACCAGCGGATTGTCCGGCGTACAATGGAGTTTCAGTTCGATCTTTTCCTCGTCGGCCCGGATTTGGAACTTGGCCAGTACATCGTAGATCAGCTCTAACAGCGGGAACTGCTGCATTTCCGGTTCGTAGCCTGGAGTCTCCAGGCGTGCCAGCTCGAACAGGCTGTCGATGAGTTTCTGCAGGCTTTCGGCCTGACGTGCGGCGATCTCGAGATAATCTTTCTTCTGCTCATCATCGAGGCGGTCGAATTTGAGGCGCAGGGTTTCCAGATAACCCTGTATCGATGCCAGCGGCGTGCGCAGATCGTGGGAGATGTTGGCTACCATCTCACGACGCAGGTTGTCCTGCTGTTTCAATGCCGACCACTGCCGCTGGATATGGCGGGTCATGCGGCGGATATGCAGTTCCAGCTCGTGGATCTCGTCACCGGGGCCGTTGTCCGGGGGGGCGAGCAGGTCGCCGGGTGGATCGGCGAAGTCGCTCTCCACAAATCTTGCCACCCGATGCTGAAGCAGATGGATCCGTCTGTGAATGCGGTGGAACAGGAAAAGCCCGATCAGCAGAGCAATCACTAGGCTGCCGGCCAGCACTATACCACCGAGGCGGATGATAGTGTTCTGCGCCTGCATGTCGATGGCCTCGCTCAGTGCCTGGCTCTGCAACACCACATAGAGATAGCCTTGGGGGTTTTCGGCGCTGGGGATCGGTGTTACGGAGAAGGGTTTGCGTGAATCGTGTGAGCGCGGGTCGTCTCCCAGTGGATCGATGCGGTCCGGGTTGCGCAGGCTTTCGAGTATGGGTTGAAGCGATACGCTGTTGCGCTTGACCTGATTCGGCTCGGCTGAATAGGAGAGGATGTTTCCGGCCAGATCGAGATAATAGATCTCGATGCTCGGGTTGATGGCCATGTATTGCATGAAGGTGTTCTTCATCGCCTGCTCGTCGATACGGCCGTCATGCACGATCTTTTTATCGTCGACCAGGTTCTGCGCCAGGTTGTGGTTGATCAGCTGCTGGCTGGACTGGTTGATCTGGCGCAGCATATAGTTTGCGAACAGGGTATAGGACAGCCCGACCACCAGCAGGATCACCGCCAGACCCGCGGAGAGCTTGAAGTAGAGGCTGTTGCGGATGTTCGGATAGCGATGGCTCATGTCGCTTTCCCAACGATGAATTGATAACCCACGCCCCATACCGTTTTGATGTAACGCGGGTTGCGGGGATCCCGTTCGATCTTGCTGCGGAGGCGATTGATGTGGCTGTTGACCGTGTGCTCATAGCCCACATGGCCATACCCCCAGACACTGTCGAGCAGTTGGAGTCGGCTGAATACCTGGCCGGGATGCCGGGCGAAATGCAGCAGCAGATCGAACTCCTTGGCAGTCAGCTCCAGAGGCCTGCCTTCACGGATCACTGTACGGCTGAGGCTGTCGATACTCAAACCCTCGAACTCCAGCCGGGGACGGGGCTCTGTCGTGCCATCGCCCGGCGGGGAGTGCTGCATGGCCTGATGACGACGCATCAGTGCTTTGGTGCGGGCCACCATCTCCATCAGACTGAAGGGTTTGGTCAGGTAGTCGTCGGCGCCGGTCTCCAGGCCGAGAACACGATCTACCTCGGAGGAGCGCGAGGTAAGCATCAGGATTGGCGTGTAGCGGGACGTGTTGGCACGGAGCTGCCTGCACAGCGACAGGCCGTCCCGTCCGGGAAGCATGATATCGAGGAT
>JALSRO010000223.1 GCA_026984715.1 Chromatiales bacterium
CTTGCTGTAGAGTGGCTACAACGGCGATGGGCCGCCTTGCTGCGAACCGGCATGCCACGGCTGAATACATATATATGGGTTAATATTGACTCGATGACAAGATATTTGTTCTCAGCTATGGTACTACCCCTCGAGCCATGAAATGATTTGCAAAAAAACATGGTTTTTCAACAGATTGTGAATTGGTGCGGGAATGCTCAAGAAGAGAGAGAGGGTGTCGATAAAGTGGTATGCCGCTTTAAGGAGAGTACCTCGACCCACGACCGGCCCCCATCTTGTGATTGGAACGGCGGCTTTGAGCCGTTTTTCTGTTTTTCATGTGGCCGGAACGGTAGAAACGGTCGGCTCTGCAGAGGAGATATGAGTTGGGTTTGGAGAGGATGAACGGTAGCGCAGTCGCCCGGGCGAATTCGGCTCTTCCGGGGAACGGCCGGATAAATCTCATCACGATGCACATGAACGGTCATGCCCGGCACTCCGGTTATGATCGTCTGACGGCGTTCCTCGACGGCACCATCGTCTCGGGGCCGGAACGGTTTTCTCTCCCCCAGCGGGTAGTGGCGCGGCTGCTCCGGCCGCTGACGCGCAGATCCGGGCTGCTCTGGTATCATCGGAGCAACCTTATCGCCGAGCTCCATGCTGCACTGCGCTGGTTGCAGACGAGTCGCGGGGTGTTTCACTTCCTCTATGGGGAAAATTCATACCGTTACCTTGGGGTGATGAAGCGGCTCTGGGGGAAAAACGCGCTTGTAGCCACTTTCCACACCCCGCCGGAGAAGTTCCTGCAGGTGGTCGATGACCCCTCCCATTTGAAGAGTCTGGATGCGATAGTTGTCATGTCGACCATGCAGATGCAGTTCTTTGCCGATATCGTTGGCGCTGAGAGGGTATTCTTCGTTCCTCACGGCGTCGATACGGACTACTACTGTCCGGCCGAAGGGGAAGAGAGGGGCGAAATATTGAGATGTCTGCTGGTGGGCTCCCATCTTCGGGATTTCGAAACATTTGCGGCCGCGGCGAAAAGGATCTCTGGGATGGATGGACGGATCGAGTTTACCGTCATAACACCGGAGAGCAATCACTCCTTTTTCTCCGGGCTGGGGAATGTCTCCCTGCATTCCCGTGTTTCCGATGAGACTCTTCTCGAAATGTATCAAAAGGCGGATCTCTTCATTCTGCCGCTGCTGGAGTGCACTGCAAACAACGTGCTTCTCGAAGCGATGGCCTGTGGTCTCCCCGTTGTGGCCACCGATCTGCAGGGTGTGCGTGACTATGTGGATGGGGAGTGCGCGATTCTCGTGCCGAAGATGGATGTGGATGCCCTGGTGGCTGCCATATTGGAGCTGCGCGGAGATAGCCAGAGGCGCAATGCGATGTGCCGGGCCGCCCGCAGCAGGGCGCTGGATTTCGGCTGGGAGAATATTGCACAGCAGCTGTCGGGAGTATATGAAAAGACAGGGTGCTGGAGATAGGGCGTGGCAAGCCCGTGGATGAAGAACACTCTTTGGGGACAGGATATTGAAAATCGTACTGTATGTGAATAGTTTCCTCCCTTCCACCGGTGGAAGGGAGGTGGTGGTTCACTATCTGGCAAGAGAGCTGAAGAGGCTCGGGCACCAGGTGAGGGTGGTGGGTGCGAGCGGGTGGTGGAGCAATCGCAAGCTGAAGTTCGACTATCCGGTGCATCGCTATCCAATGTTGGGAAAATTCTTCCCGCGTCAGCTCCGTTTCCTGCAACTGCTGTTCGACGTTCTGTTCTACGGGGCGGACGTCATCAATGCCCATGCAACCTTTCCCGCCGGCTACCTGGCCGGGTTGGTCAAGTCGGTTACGAGAACACCAGTAGTCATAACGCCACATGGAGAAGACATCCTGATGATCCCCGAGATCGGTTTCGGGGATCGGCTCGACCCCGAAAAAAACGGGAAGATCGAATACGCCATCAGAAAAGCGGACCGTATATCGGCCATCAGCGAAACGATACGCGAGGCAGCGGAAGAGCTTTGCGAAGAGCAGGGGAAGGTGGTTCCCATCGTCAATGGTGTGGACAACGAGAGGTTCGAGAGAGAAGTTCCCGGCCCGGTACATGAATGGCTGGATCTTCCGCAGGATTCCAGGATCATTCTGAGCGTGGGAAACTATCACCCCAGAAAGGGGCAGGAGGTAATCGTCCGCGCAATGCCCCGGATCCTGCAGAGCCATCCGGAGGCACGACTGGTCATCGTCGGGCAGAGAAGCGAAGCGTTGGCGCCATTGATCGAGGAGAGCGGTCTGGTTGGAAAGGTGATTCTTACCGGGAAGCTGCAGTTTCCGTTTTCCTCCCTCTGGGGTGGCGACACGGACACCCACCAGGAGCCCGACCGGCTGGCTGCCATCTACCAGCAGAGCGAGATCTACGTCTCAGCGGGGATGAATGAGGGCGCAGAGGGACTCTCACTGGCCCTGCTGGATGCCATGGCGGCCGGCCTGCCGGTAGTGGCCACCGATATCTCCGGTAACAGAGATGTCGTGAAGGATGGCGTCAACGGTCTGCTGGTGCGGCCGGGAGATGAAGAGGATCTTGCACAGGCCATAGGCAGAGTGCTGGGTGATCGGACATTGCAGGGCAGGATGAGGGAGCAGGCCGTTACCGACGCCAGCTCCTTTTCGTGGAACAGTATCGCCAGGCAGTACCTCGCCCTGTACGAGAGTGTCTGCTCTGGCTGAAGGGATCCGGCAACTCTATTGCCGAGGTGTGCGGAACTACGTTCCAGTACTTGACAAGGGAACGACCCTTGCCTGCGCACTGCGCCTTGTTCCGGCGCCTGCCTGAAGCCATGAATGCGACATATATTGTTGCCGGGTTGATGATAAACAGGATAAGAGAATCATACTGAATTATGTGTGGTATTGCAGGGTTTTGTGGTTCCAGTAGCGGTTTGGGTGTGGAGGTGCTTCGGAAGATGACCGACGCGCTGGAGCACCGTGGTCCGGACAGCGCCGGATATGAGTTTCACGATGAATCCGGGTTTCAGACAGCTCTTGGACACCGGCGGCTCTCCATTCTCGATCTATCGGAGAGGGCATCACAGCCCATGAAGGATGAAACCGGGAACTATGTCATAGTGTTGAACGGCGAGATATACAACTTCCGGGAGCTCCGCAAGGAGCTGGAGAGAGATGGATTCCCGTTCTTCTCCGACTCCGATACGGAGGTGGTATTGAAGTCATACATCCGATGGGGGGTGGAGTGTGTAGAAAAATTCATCGGTATGTTTGCCTTTGTCATCCACGACAGGAAGCTGCAGAAGCTCTACCTCTTTCGTGACAGGGCCGGAGTGAAACCTCTCTACTACCATTTTCGTGGCGGGAATTTTCTGTTTGCGTCCGAGACGAAGTCATTCCATCACTTCCCGCAGTTTGCGAAAGAGATAGATCGAAGTGCGTTGTCGCTGTTTTTCAGGTTTGGCTATGTGCCGACCCCCGGTTCCATCTACAGGGACACCTTCAAGGTGAAGCCGGGGCACATCCTGGAATATGACATTCGCGCCAGGAAAATATCCCATTCCAGATACTGGAGTGTCGTTCAGTTCTACAACGAACCTCCGCTCGACATATCGGAAGATGAGGCGGTCTCGGAGATGGAGAAGCTGCTGCAGTCGGCATTTCAGTACCGGATGGTTTCCGATGTTCCGGTCGGGGTCTTTCTCAGCGGGGGGTATGACAGCTCTGCCGTTGCTGCAATTCTCCAGTCCGGCAGCAGCTCCAGATTGAAAACGTTCACCATTGGATTTCACGAAAATGAATACAACGAAGCGAACCATGCAAAGGAGATCGCCGCCCATCTGGGTACGGATCATACCGAGTACTACTGTACTACCAGAGAGGCCCAGGAGCTTCTGGAGCGGTTGCCGCGAGTGTACGACGAGCCATTTACAGACAGTTCCGCAATTCCCACCATGCTGGTCAGCCGGTTGGCCAGAGAGCAGGTGACAGTTGCGTTGTCCGCCGATGGCGGAGATGAAACCCTTGCCGGTTACAACCATACCGAGATGTATATCAACCGCCTCCACAAGAACTTGCGGATCCCGGCGCCCATAAGACGAATGCTGGGAAACAGATCCCGGCTGTTCACCAGTGTGGTCATGGGGTACGGTGGGTACAACATGTATCTGATTGCGCTTCTGAACCGCATCTGGAAGTATCGTGAACTCCATTCATGTGACGACCTTCTCTCCATCATGACACGCCCCCGCTGCCCCAGTTACAAGATGTCGAGGTTGTTCCGCCCTTACCGTGACTCCGATCTGGATGCAACCCTCTTCTCGGGATTTCATGAGTTGAACCGTGATGTTGGAGATATAGAGAAGTCTCTTGCCGTCGACTACCAGAACTACATGTCGGACGATATCCTGACCAAGGTGGATCGGGCCACCATGTCACTAGGACTCGAGGGAAGGGAGCCGCTGTTGGACCACCGGATCGTGGAGTTTGCCGCCAGGCTGCCTACCGAATACAAGTACCACAATGGCGAGAAAAAACGCATCCTGAAAAGAATCGTACACAACTACCTCCCCAAGGAGCTCATGGACCGCCCCAAGAAGGGGTTCAGCGTCCCGGTAGAGCGTTGGCTGCGCCATGAGCTGTCGGGTTATCTCGACACCTACCTGAACAGGAAGCAGCTGGAAAAACATGGATTTTTTAACCACCAGTACGTCGAAAATCTCAAGAGATGGTATCTGAAGAGCGGGAACGACTACTCGACGGTATGGTCACTGCTGGTGTTTCAGATGTGGTTCAATGAGTGGATGGAGTGAGCGTTGCGGTCCAAGCCCTGTCAACCCATGTCTGCCCTCCAGGTCAACCGGTGAGGCACTTTCTGTATACATCCAGTGTTCGTCGGGCGACGCTGTTCCAGTTGTATCTCTCTTTTACCCATTGCCTCAGGGCGGCTCTGGTCTCTGCCGAGTTGATGGAGCCGGAAAATTGCCGCAGTAGGTAGGATAGCGCCTCGGTGTCTCCGAGGGGATAGTAGTGGGTTGAGGGAAGGGCCACCTCCAGGTGGGGTGGGATGTCGCTGGCGAGCGTGGTCAACCCGTAGCTCAGTGCTTCGAGGAGTGCGATTGGAAGCCCTTCGTGCGAGGAGGGGAGAACGAAGATCCCCGCGTGGGAGTAGAGCTCCTGCAGGTTGTGGCCGGACTGGAATCCGGTCGTAATCACGTCCCGGTTGGATTCTGCTGCGGAGAGGATGGAGTGTGTGTATCTGTCCGGGTGGGATGTGTCGCCAACCAGGACCAGCTTCCAGCCATCGAGCCGGGCGCGCTCGAATGCTGCAATCAGGTCGAGATGCCTCTTTTCCGGCACGAACCGGCTGACCAGGAGAACATATCTCTGCGGCGTCAAGTCGTATCTCTTCAGCATGTTCCGGCTTGTCAGGATCTTTGGCAGGGTTACGCCGTTCGGGATGATTGTGGAATCACGGCCACACCGCTGCTGGACGAGATCTTTTATTACCTTGGATATGACAATTCGCCGGGATGAAAAACGCATCCCCGCCTGCTCCCCCATGCGGAGTATGAAACGGGCAAAAGGCCCCCACTTTTCCCGTTCGTAGTCGGGGCCGTGGTGGGTGACGACCACCCTGATTCCCAGGATGCGCGCCAACGGCGTCATAAGTGCCGGCCCGATGGCGTGAATGTGAAGAATGTCGGGGCGGTGCCACGCTGCATAGAGGACGCCGATGAAGGAGTGCAGGAACGCCTCCAGCCCGCTGGCCTTTGGCGACCACAGGCGGTGGATGAAGATCCCTTTCCATCTCCTGTGGTCGGCGGGTGTATATGGAGATCTGGCAATGAGATGGATTTCGCAGCCGAGCTCGGCAAGCAGGGGGTAGAGATGTTCCGCATGGGTCTCGACGCCCCCTTGTACATTGGGGAATCCCCGGACTCCGAGCACCATTATCTTCATCTCTTCCATTCACTCTCCAGCCGGTTCCATATCAACATGAAACACCCAGACTACGGTAGAGAGAGAGCATATTTTTGTGGTATCTCTCTCTGCTGAACTCCTCTTCCACCCATGCCCTTGCGGCTTTCCCCATCCCTGCCAGAGTGCTGTTGGAGTAGTGCCGGAAGAGCCCCAGGAGGTGTGCGAGCTGCTCCACCGAGCCGCTGGAGAATACGGCTCCGGTCTCGCCTTCACGGATGAGCTCCGGTATTCCGCCGATAGAGGCGGCGATGACCGGTTTTCCCAACGCATAGGACTCCAGGATCGACAATGGAGCGTTTTCGTACCATTCGGAAGGGAGGACGACGGCGCGGGAGGCTCGTATCGCCTCGTGCAGCGGCTCTCCCCGCAGGTACCCCGTGAACGTCGCTCTGGCTCCCGTTTCGGCGGCCAGCTCTCTTAACGAATCCTCATCGGGTCCGCCCCCGATGATGCGTATTCCGACCCCTGCTGCAGCAGCTGCCCGTATGAGGGTCGACACCCCTTTCTCGCCACTGAGCCGACCGAAATAGACAAACTCCTCCCCGGCATCGAAACGGGGGATAAAACAGTGGCTGTCTATGAAGTTTGGAACATGGACGAAGCGCTCCTCCTCCCATCCCCACTCCACGAATTTCTCCAGATAGAATCGGCTGGGAACCACGAATCTGGAGACGCCGTCCCTGTAGCTGTTGAGCATCCGATGAACCAGGTTCTCCAGCAGCACCACCCCGCTCAATGCAAGGGAGTGTTTGATACAGCGATTCAGCAACAGGTTGAGTGTGTTCCCCCCCTTGCAACGTTCACAGACTTTGCCGCCGGATAGCATGTGGTACTCCGGGCAGGCAATCTTGAGATCATGCAGCGTCAGCACAGTAGGTATCTCTCTCTCCCTGAGAATCCCCAGAATGGAAGGGGATATGTGGTGATAGATGTTGTGCAGGTGACATATGTCTGCCGGCACCTGATCGAGAAGTTCGGAAATTTTTCTGCGCGCCTCGAAAGAGTAGACAACCTTGGGAACACGTCTCAGCTTCTCCAGGATGGAGTAACTGTTACCAAACTCGATCTCGTCGATGAAATAGCGGCTCCACTCGGAAGGAAGATTGTCCGGGTGTTCCATGCAGAAGCAGGCCACCCTCCACCCCGCATCGGCGAAGATGGCGTTGTGTTCGAGGAATACCACCTCCGCACCCCCTCTGGGGTAGTAGTAGTTGTTTACGGAAAGTAGTGTGGGCATGGGGATCAGGCCGTTTCCGAGCTGTGTGAGGGGAGGGTGGCCGTGGCATCGCCGGCATTGTCCGCCTTCTTCCGGTCGCCGCCGGAGATGAAGGGAGTCAGAGACTCCCTGATCTTTCCGGACACCACCTCGAGAGTGAAGTTGTCACAATATTTGCGATAGCTGCTCTGTCCGAACCGCCTGCACCTCTCTTGATCTGCAACCAGTTTGCAGAGAACCTCGGCCAGCTGTCCGGCATCACCGGCATCGACGAGATAGCCGTTCTCCCCAGGTTCGATATATTCGGGAATGGCTCCAATTCGGGTGCCAACGACAGGAAGGCGGTATCGCATGGCTTCGGTGAAGACGATTCCGGCGTGCTCCTTGAGCGTGGGAAGGCAGAAGACGGAAGCGTTCTCATAGTGTTGCGTCAACTGCTCCTTGCCTATCTTCCCGACAATTTCCACGTTGGGAAGGTCGCACTCCGGCATACACCCGACGATGGTCAAACTGGCATCAGGGACCCGGGAGAGTACCTGGCGGAAGGCCTCGAGCAGTACCGGCCCCCCTTTCCTCTTCCACTCTATTCCCACGAACAGAATGTTTCGTGTCGCGTATTTGGCGTCGTTCTGGGTTCCCGGGTCCGGGTCGTCGTATGGTGCGTAGTAGATGTTTCTTACCTTGCTTCTGTCACAGGCGTAGTCGTTCACTACGGAATCCACGATCTTTCCATAGCGCGTCAGAACCAGGGCTGCGTTGTGATAGATCTCCTTTTCGAGAGCCATCCACTCATTGCAGAGCAGGTCACGCGATGCGTCGAAATCGGGGTAGCATCTGTTCTCCAGCAGGGTGTGATCGGTATAGACAAAGTTGGGAGTACCCGGGGTGCTGGCGTCGAACAGGGAGTTGTCCTGGAATGTGAATGCGTAACCGCCTGCGGAGATCCTCCCCTGCAGGAGTTTCCTGATTTGGCGGAACATGAAGGGCGTTCCAAAAAAGCGGATATAGAGGATATTCTTTCCGCTGGTGAAGCTGTCGGGCCCGTATATTCTCAGAATATGGAAAATGTTTATCAGGATGAGATGAGGCCTTCTCTTGAGAAGCGGTTTGATATCGATAATCTCCTCCCGGTATCCGGGAAAGGAGTGTTTCAGTATGTTCGAGATCTGACGCACCACGGTATGGTTGGTGCGGATCTTTACGAAGGCGTATTTCTTTGTCATGCCGGCGGGATTATTCTGATGGCTTCGTGTCATTGTGTATGGTTTTTTCAGTGACTGGCTTCAAACAAGGTTATATCGCGTTCTGAACCTCTGGGATGCAATATAGCCGGAAAAAAATGCATACAGATAGATCAATGCGTTGAAGAAAAGGACATTCATATAGGGCATGAGCAGGAACATCATCCCTGTGACCGCAATCCAGGCAGTTGCGATTATTCCGTCCACGTCCCCTTTCCTTGCCAGAGAGACAGAGTCCTTCAGGATGAACAGCAGGAACAGAACGAAAAGTGATATCCCGCCGATACCCGTCTCCCAAAGCAGCAGCGAGACAATGGTTCCCCCGCTGACGACACCAATCTGTCTTGCGAAGTTCCCTGACAGGCTGTCCGCTATGGAGAGCGTGGCATTCCCGATACCGACGCCGGTCCAGAGCCGGACCGGTGACTCGGACAGGGTTGTGAACGCGAGGCGGATCTTCTCGAATCTGGCGGTGTTGCTCTTGCCGATCTGCTCTTCCGAGTACCCCACGATATCAGGCCGTTCGGTTTCACTCAGCAGCCCCTCGGCTGAAAGTCCGCCCTTTCCGATTACATAGTTGCGCTCCTCGCTGCTGGAGAAGAACTCCTCGAATCCGGGTCTTTTCGCCAGCGCCTGGTAGTAGTTGTATATGGCCAGATACCCGCTTATCAGCACGACACTGATGCCCACGATGTTGATTACCTGCTGCCTGGTGATATGCCGCTCTGCGGAAAACAGAAAGGGGACGATGATGGCGATGGGGAGGAGAAACATGGTGATTTTCGTTTCGTTCATGGTGGTGGGCAGGAAGATGCAGATGGAAAGCAGTGCCATGGTTCTTGTCTTGATGCGGCCGCTTATATAGTAGGCCATCAGAAATGCGAGGCCGGAGATGAGTAGTGTCGAAACAGCTCCGGAACCACCAAAGCCCAGAGTTCCCGTCATGGGGTCACCGGACTCGGAGGTTCTGAACAGCACCAGCCGCTGGAGAAGTATCGCCGGTAGCTGCAGAAGAAGCATGGCCAGCAGAAACTTCAGTATCTTCGTTATATCGGAGTATGAAAAATAGTGGACTACCGGAAGGAGAAATATCGGAATCCACTTGAGGTAGGGGCGGCTTCCAATCACGATGGTGCCCAATGGGACCTCGTTTATGATGACCCCAATCAATACATGCAGTACAGTGAAGAAGAGCAGGATGATATATTTCATGTCGATATCCAGGCGCCGCATTCTGGCCGCCATCGGGACCAACAGCGCAAAGATCATCACGGAGAAGAGCTCGGGTATGAGTGCAATCTTCGGGATCCCGATCTGGCTGCCCACGCCCACCAGCAGGATAATGGAGAAGAGCAGGTAGATAACGTAGTTCATGTCAGCGTAACGGATGCCCTATAAAACCGATCTGCATGGAAAACTGCTGGTGAGATAGTGGTCGAGCTTCTTCGCCAGGATATCCCAGTCGAACCTTGCGGCAACGAATCCCGGGGCGCTCTCTGCCGCTTTGGAAAGGCTCTTCCGGTTCCGGTATGCCTCGATGATGGCCTTCTGGAAATCGGCCACGCCGGAGCTTTCGGTCCACACCACGAATTTTTCATCCTTGAGGACATCGGTATGAGCGGGAATGGGGGTGATGATGACCGGTTTTCCGCTTGCCAGATATTCGAGCACCTTCAGCGGACTCGATACATTCCACTGCAGCAGATTCGGCAACGGGCAGATGCAGCAGTCCGCCCGCCTGATCTCCGCCGCTATTTTTTCATGAGGGACATATCCCCTGTATTCCACGATACTCGGCCGGCCCGATGAGTTCGAGATCTGCTGCAACTTTCCGAGACCGCCACCCACTCCAACGATCACGAGCCTCACACCGCTGCGATAGGGCTCCTCCAGCGTCTCCACCGCCTCGACGATCTCCTCCAGCCCCCTGTGGGCATAGATGCTTCCGTGGTAGAAGAGAGTGAACTTCCCCTCTTCTCCATCACCTTTTTTGCCGGGTCTGAACCGCTCTATGTTTACTCCGGACGACCAGAGCACATAGTCGTCGAATCTGGTTGAGAATTCGTGCTCTACTGCTTCCTTGAGACGTTTCGTGATAAAACTGTATCCCTTCACCCTGCCCCTGAGGTATTTCATGGGAACGGTCCAGAAAAGCCAGTTGTCGAGGCGCTTCTTGAGGGCCCTGTTCTGTGTCAGCGGCAGGGTGCGTATGTCCAGGTGGATATTGCCGAACCCCAGTGCCGAGAGAATTGGAACGATCCACAAACACTCGGGGTTTACGATGACGATATCCCGTTTGGCTCCCCGCAACAGAACCCATATCAGGGAGTTGAGCATCAGGCTCGCCCTGAAGATCAGCGGCAGGTCGATCGCAGGGAGATAGACCATGTTCGCGCAGATCCGCTCGGGGATATACTTCTCCTTGTCATAACCGGTGACGATGTAGACCTCGTATCCGGCCCTGCCCAGCCTGTCCGACATCTCGAGCAGCGGGCTCTTGTTGGGCTTGCGGTCGAAGCGGTCGCTCTGAATCCATAGAATGCGGCATCTGTCACTCATGCGCGGCTCCCTCTTCAATGAGGTGGATTATTCTTTCTGCATTTTTTTCCGAGTGGTGTTCGAGGGCGTAGCGGCGCGCCTTTCTACCCATCGAAGTACGCAGTTCCTCATTCTTCACCAGTAGCCGGACCTTCCGAACCAGCTGCTCGAAATCGTTGGCACATGGAAATCCTATGCCGTGCTTCGTCAGCACATTGTCCGGATTGACATTGAGACTCACCACCGGAACTTCGTTCTGCCACGCCTGGATGAAGGTGTTGGGGAACCCTTCATAGCGGCTGGTGTTGACGAGGATATGCGCCTTTGAAAGGATCCTGTTGATCTCATCGAAGGAGTGACTCCCGATATAGTTCAGCGACTGGATGGCCGAACTCTCCTTCTCCAGCTGGCGTCTCCGTTTTGCGCCACAGCGGCCAATCATGGTGAAGCGCACTCCCGGAACGGTATCCATCTCTCTTGCCAGTCTTACAAACAGCTCGGGCTGTTTCAAGGGCTTGAAATTGGCTATCCAGACGATCTCGATCTCCCCTTTCTTGTCGATCTGCGGTGCCGGATCGGGGTGGAAGTTGGCGATGATGGCGGTAGCTTCCCGCTGGTAGTGGCGTGCCAGGGCGTCTGCCTGCTGCTCGGTCTGTACGATGATATCGCTGCTGTTTCTCACTCCATACTCGAGAGAGAGCTTCTCCAGGTAACGAAGTGCGATATCTTTCGACATCTCCGGTCTGAAAGGAGTGACATCCTTGTCGCTGGATACGTGCCACACCATCCGGCAACCCGTCTGCCTGGCATACAGTGCCGAAATGCCGGTATAGGCACCACCGACGCGCTGATATATCACATCGGGTTGCAGCTTCTTCAGCGTGGCGTGGATCCTTGCAGCATCGAAAATCTGATTGTAGTGGGGCCGGGAGCCATTGCGGCCGACATGGTGGGTGGAGTAACCCTCTGGAGTGAATCCAGGCTTCAGGTGGCGGGCGAGATAGTGTATATCGAACGACCTCTCTCTTAGCATCACGTCCAGAAGGCAGCGTATCTGATACTCCGCACCTCCAAAGAGTGCCGCCCAGTGGCAGGGGGTGACGATGCACAGCTTCAGTGGTGTGGTGCTGGTCATGAGCAGAAAAACAGGCCTCGCATGCCGCCCCGGCTCTCCATGGCGGCTCGTTATGGCTCCCGTGAGGAACGGCATCGGTTCCATACACAGGAGGAGAAACAGTAATTATCAGGAAAAAAGCAATAAAATCAGGCTTGTTTTTAGAATACCCCAATTCAGCCTGCAGCGAAAATACAGTTTTCCGGCCGACATTGCAAGCGCAGAATCGACCATCCAGACTATCGTCCGTTTCGCCGAATTCTTTATCTGCTGCCGCGACTCTCTGCGCCCGGCCGGGTTGCCTGGATGGTGCAGCGACATGCACCACGACTCTACAAGACAGCCCGGAATCCCGGTGCCTGCCTGAAGCCCCTAACCCTATGATATTCAATGACAGGCCGTGGCGTGCCGGCTCGCAGGCTGCGTTACCCCATCTTGCTGTAGAGTGGCTACAGCGGCGATGGACCGCCTTGCTGCGAACCGGC
>JALSRO010000224.1 GCA_026984715.1 Chromatiales bacterium
GTCGATGTAGCGGTTGCCGTCGAAATCCTCCAGCCAGATCCCTTCCCCCCGCCGCACCGGGATCAGGGGAAGGGTCTCGTGATCCTTCATCTGTGTGCAGGGATGCCACAGGACCTTGAGGTCCCGCTGCATCAATGCATGGTTGCTCATGTGGTTACAGATCGAGATTCTTCCATATGGAGAGGATCGGTTCGGCGCGGTTCATGGTGTAGAAGTGCAGCCCGGGTGCTCCGGCCTCGAGCAGCCTCTGGCAGAGAGAGGTGACCACCTCCTCACCGAAGGCAGCGATGGCCTCGCGGTCGTCGCCGAACCCCTCCAGCCGCTTGCGCATCCAGCGCGGGATCTCGGCCCCGCAGGCGTCGGAGAAGCGTGCCAGCTGGGTGTAGTTGGTGATCGGCATGATGCCGGGGACGATGGGGAGATCCAGCCCCAGCTTCTCGCAGTCGTCCACGAAGCGCAGGTAGGCGTCCGCGTTGTAGAAGTACTGGGTGATGGCCGAGTCTGCCCCGGCCTCCACTTTGCGCTTGAAGTTGAGCAGATCTGCCTCGGCGCTGGGTGCCTGGGGGTGGAACTCCGGGTAGGCGGCCACCTCGATATGGAAGTGGTCGCCGAACTCCTCCCGTATGAAGGCCACCAGTTCGTTGGCGTACATGAACTCGCCCGGTGCACGGGTGCCGGAGGGCATGTCGCCCCGCAGGGCGACGATGCGGCGGATGCCGTGCTCCCGGTAGTTGTTCAGGATCTCCCGGATGCAGTCGCGCATGGAGCCGATGCAGGAGAGGTGCGGCGCCGCCTCGAAGCCGGCCTGCTGGATCTCCACGACGGTGTCGGTGGTCCCCTGCTGGGTGCTGCCACCGGCGCCGAAGGTGACCGAGAAGTAGCGCGGCTTCAGCGCCCCCAGTTGATCGCGGACCAGGCGCAGTTTGGCTGCGCCCTCCGCGGTCTTGGGTGGAAAGAACTCGAAGCTGAAGCTCTTGCCGTGCCTTTTTTGCGACTCCATGGCATCAGTAGCGGTAGTGTTCGGGCTTGTAGGGCCCTTCCACCGCGATCCCCAGGTACTCCGCCTGCTCCGGGGTGAGGGAGGTGAGGTGCGCTCCGATCTTCTGCAGATGGAGCCGCGCTACCTTCTCGTCCAGGTGCTTGGGCAGTACATAGACCTCGTTCCGGTACTGGTCGCTGTTGTGCCACAGCTCGATCTGGGCGATCACCTGGTTGGTGAAGGAGGCGGACATGACGAAGCTGGGGTGGCCGGTGGCGCAGCCCAGGTTCACCAGACGCCCCTCGGCCAGCAGGATGATGCGCTTGCCGTCGGGGAAGATGATGTGATCCACCTGCGGCTTGATGTTCTCCCACTGGTACTTGCGGATCCCGGCCACGTCGATCTCGTTGTCGAAGTGGCCGATGTTGCAGACGATGGCCTCGTTCTTCATCGCCACCATGTGATCATGGGTGATCACGTTCAGATTTCCGGTGGCGGTGACGAAGATGTCCGCCTCTCCCGCTGCTTCATCCATGGTGACCACGCGGTACCCCTCCATGGAGGCCTGCAGGGCGCAGATGGGGTCGATCTCGGTGACCCAGACGGTCGCCCCCATGCCGCGGAACGCCTGCGCGCACCCCTTGCCGACATCACCGTAGCCCAGCACCACGCAGATCTTGCCGGCGATCATCACGTCGGTGGCGCGCTTGATGCCATCGATCAGAGATTCGCGGCAGCCGTAGAGGTTGTCGAACTTGGATTTGGTCACCGAGTCGTTGACGTTGATGGCGGGAACCTTGAGGGTGCCCGCTTTCATCATCTCGTAGAGGCGGTGGACGCCGGTGGTGGTCTCCTCCGAGAGCCCCTTCACATCCTTGAGCAGCTCGGGGTACTTCTCGTGCATGATCTGGGTCAGGTCACCGCCATCGTCCAGGATCATGTTGGGGCGCCAGTCGTCCGGCCCGAAGATGGTCTGCTCGATGCACCACCAGAACTCCTCCTCGCTCTCACCCTTCCAGGCGAATACCGGGATGCCGGCGGCGGCGATGGCGGCGGCGGCCTGATCCTGGGTGGAGAATATGTTGCAGGAGGACCAGCGCACCTCGGCGCCCAGCTCCACCAGTGTCTCGATGAGTACCGCGGTCTGGATGGTCATGTGCAGGCAGCCGGCGATGCGCGCCCCTTTCAGCGGCTGCTTCCCCCGGTACTCCTCACGCAGGGCCATCAGCCCCGGCATCTCGGTCTCGGCGATGCCGATCTCCTTGCGCCCCCACTCGGCAAGAGATATATCGGCTACCTTGTAATCCTCGACTTGTTCTACTACTGCGTTCATCATTCATACTCCGTAAAATGAAGTGAGCGCGGTTGCAAGGGAAAAACATCTCTCCGAGCCTGGCAGGGAACCCTGTTGCAACGCTCCTCGGAGAAACTGTTACGGTCAAGCAACTACTCGGCTTGCTCCTGAAACACGCCGCTGTTACACGGTCGATAGCTGCTCAGATCCCGGCGGCTGCGCGCAGGGCGTCGGCCTTGTCGGTCTGCTCCCAGGTGAACTGCGCCCCGGTCCGTCCGAAATGGCCATACGCTGCAGTCTCCCGGTAGATGGGGCGCCGCAGGTCGAGCATCTCCACCAGCCCCTTGGCGCGCAGGTCGAACAGCTCGCGCACCAGCTCTACCATGCGCTGCTCCCCCAGCTTGCCGGTGCCGAAGGTGTCGATGCTGATTGAGGTGGGCTCCGCCACCCCGATGGCATAGGATACCTGGATCTCGCAGCGCTCGGCCAGACCGGCGGCGACGATGTTCTTGGCCACATAGCGGCCCGCGTAGGCCGCGGAGCGATCCACCTTGGTGGGATCCTTGCCGGAGAAGGCGCCGCCGCCGTGGCGCGCCATGCCGCCGTAGGTGTCCACGATGATCTTGCGCCCGGTCAGGCCGCAGTCGCCCACGGGGCCGCCGATGATGAACTGGCCG
>JALSRO010000225.1 GCA_026984715.1 Chromatiales bacterium
CACATCAAGGGGACCAACGGCAAATCCCAGGGGGTGGTACCGTTCCTGAAGGTGGCAAACGATACCGCAGTGGCGGTCAACCAGGGTGGCAAGCGCAAGGGGGCGGTGTGCGCCTATCTGGAGAGCTGGCATATCGATATCGAGGAGTTTCTGGAGCTGCGCAAGAATACCGGCGACGAGCGCCGCCGCACCCACGACATGAACACCGCCAGCTGGGTGCCGGATCTGTTCATGAAACGGGTGGCCGAGGAGGGGGAGTGGACTCTGTTTTCACCCGATGAAACACCGGATCTGCACGATTTGGTGGGGCAGGAGTTCGAGGAGCGCTACTGCGCCTATGAAGAGAAGGCCGCCCGAGGCGAGATAGCCAACTTCAAGACCGTCAAGGCGGTGGATCTGTGGCGCAAGATGCTGGGGATGCTGTTTGAAACCGGCCATCCCTGGATCACCTTCAAGGATCCCTGCAATCTGCGCTCTCCCCAGCAGCATGTGGGCGTAGTGCACAGCTCCAATCTCTGTACCGAGATCACCCTGAACACCTCGGACGACGAGATTGCGGTCTGCAATCTCGGGTCCGTCAATCTGGTTCAGCATGTGGATGAGAAGAACGGGCTGGATACGGCCAAGCTGGAGCGCACTATCCGCACCGCCATGCGCATGCTGGACAACGTGATCGAATACAACTACTACAGCGTACCCCAGGCACGTCGCGCCAATCTGCGCCATCGTCCGGTGGGGCTGGGGATCATGGGTTTCCAGGATGCACTCTACAAGCTCCATATTCCCTACGGCTCCGAGCAGGCGGTCGAGTTTGCCGATCGCTCCATGGAGGCGGTCAGCTACTACGCCATCAGCGCCTCCAGCGAGCTCGCCGAGGAACGGGGTGTCTACTCCAGCTTCGCTGGATCGCTGTGGAGCAAGGGGATACTGCCCATCGACTCCATTGCGTTGCTGGAGCAGGGCAGGGGCGGCTTCCTGCAGCAGGACCGCTCCACCACCCTGGATTGGGACAGCCTCCGCGAGCGGGTGAAAACCGTTGGCATGCGCAACTCCAACACCATGGCGATTGCGCCCACGGCAACCATCTCCAACATCTGCGGGGTCAGTCAATCCATCGAGCCCACCTATCAGAATCTGTTCGTCAAATCCAACCTCTCCGGTGAGTTCGTGGTGGTGAACCCCTATCTGGTGCGGGATCTGAAACAGCGCGGATTGTGGGATGAGGTAATGGTCAACGACCTCAAATATTATGACGGCAGCGTACAGCCCATCGACCGGGTTCCCGATGAGCTGAAAGCCCTCTATACCACGGCGTTCGAAATCGATCCGCGTTGGCTGATAGAGGCGGGATCGCGGCGGCAGAAATGGCTGGATCAGGCCCAGTCACTGAATCTCTATATGGCCGAGCCCAGCGGCACCAAACTGGACAATCTCTACAAGCTGGCCTGGGTGCGTGGCCTGAAAACCACCTACTACCTGCGCTCTATGGGGGCTACCCATATGGAGAAGAGCAGCATCATATCGGATACCGGAGGTGCGGTTACCGCCGGCATAGAGACCGTCGGTGCCGATGCCGCTGCCCCGAAAGCATGCTCCATTCTCGACCCGGATTGTGAGGCATGCCAATGAGTAAAAGGATGGAAGATGGGAGAGTGTCATGCTGAGCTGGGATGATCCACTAGGCTTCAACAGTAGCAAACAGAAACAAAAGCAGCAGGCGGCATCGATTGCCACAGAACCGGCTGCAACGGCCAATCCGGTGGTGATCGGGAAAACACTCGACACTGTGCGGCAGCAGGAGCAGTCGGTGAAGGCAAAACCAGCCGTCACAACAACCATGGAGCCGGTACATGCAGAAGACAAGCGGGTGGTCAACGGGCTGACCGACGTCAACCAGCTGGCACCGTTCAAGTATCCGTGGGCGTGGGAGTTTTTTCTCAACGCCAACAAGAATCACTGGACGCCACTGGATATCAACATGACCCAGGATGTGCAGGATTATCAGCACCGCCTGATCCCCGAACAGCGCCATGTCTACGAGAATGTGCTTGCCTATCTGACCACCTCCGACGTGCTTGCCATGCGCAACATCGGGCTGGCGGTGATGGAGAAGATGACAGCGCCGGAGCTGCAGATCTACCAGGCGCGCCAGGTCTACGAAGAGGCGCTGCACACATGGACCTATCAGCACTGCATCGAGACCATTGGCCTGGACCAGGGTGAGATCTACAACCGCTACCGGGTCGTGCCGGAGATCAACCACAAGATCCAGATCACCAACCGCCGTCTGCACTCCATTTTACGGGCGGATATCGACCTGACCAACCGTGATGAACTCAACAACTTTGTCATGTCCTACATGTTCTTCGCAGCGGTTTTCGAAGGTTGCTGGTTCTACAACGGTTTCAGCCCCATTTTTGCCCTGCAGCGTCAGGGGCTGATGAAGGGCACCGCCGAACAGTTGCAATACATCATGCGGGACGAGGTGCTGCACTGCGCCTTTGGTATCCGGGTGGTGAAACAGATCTTTGCAGAAAACAGCATTACTCTGGATCCCAGGGAGATCCGGCAGATGTGGGACGAGTCGGAGGCGGCAGAAACAGACTATGCCCGTTACATCCTGCCCACGCCGATTATTGGTTACAGTGCTGAAAACCATGTGGAGCAGTTCCGCCACACCGCCAACCGCCGGGCGCGCCAACTCGGTCTTGAAGAGCCGTTTCCCGGCGCCAGGAATGCCCTGCCATGGCTGGATGAACAGGCCAATCTGCGCAAGGAGAAAAACTTTTTCGAGACCCGGGTTACCGAGTATCAGACCGGCGGTGCACTCAGCTGGGGGTAGTTTTCTGCGTAATGTTTTGCCTTTTTGGAAAGACGGCTGTGATGGCCGTCTTTTCGTCAGCACCGGGTTTTTTCAGGGAGAAAGATATGTATAGAAAACGTAATCT
>JALSRO010000226.1 GCA_026984715.1 Chromatiales bacterium
GCCCTCCATCAACTGCGCTCGGAACACCACGTGGAGCTGCGCAGTTTCCCCGAGAGTGTCCTTAAGGAATTGCGGAAAACAGCCGATAAGGTGGTAGCGGAACTGGCCGACCGGGATGCCATGGCAAAGAAGATCTTTGCATCTTTTCGTGATTTTCGGGAGCAGGTGACGGGTTGGGACGACATCTCCGAACGTGCCTATCTGAACACCCGGCCATGGCAGACGGACGGAGAAGAGTAAGAAGAGGGGCAGGGATGCTGCGATTCGGATACCGGCATACAGAAAGATATGACGAACATAAGACTCAAGCTGCGGATTATCCTGCCCTTCGTCATGGGTGGTGCGGCTCTGTTCGTCATGTTTCTGTACGGTTCCTACCGGGAACGGAGTGACAGTATCGACAGAGAGCTGGTAGGGGATCTGCAAGTCATAGAGCAGACCTATCAGGCCCTTCTCCAGGAGCATACCGAGCAGTTGCAGAGCGCCCTGGAGCTGATCGCTTCGAACCGCCGGATCACCCGGGCATTGCGCAAGCGGGATCGCAACACTCTGCTGAAGGCTGCCATGCCACTGTTCGAGCGTCTGCGGTCCCGCCACCATCTGACCCACATGGCATTCCATGATGCCAGACGCACCAATCTGGTTCGTCTTCACGACCCCCGGCGCTTTGGAGACGAGGTGACCAGCCTCAACGTACTGGATGCCATGGAGAGCGGCAAGGCTGCCTATGGCGTGGAGCTGAATCCGGCTGGTCAACTGGTGTTGAGGGCAGTGCTTCCCGTTCGGCTCAACAAACGGCTGCGCGGTTATATCGAAGTGGGTGAGAATATCGACTACCTGTTTCGCCAGGTGGCATCCATCGCCCGGGTGGACCTCTATCTCGGCCTTTCCAAGCAGAAACTCGACCGGACCCTGTGGGAACAGCGGATCGGCCGGCGGGGAGGGGCGTCCGGCTGGGAACGGTATCCGGGGCTGGTGGTTCCTTTCCAGACCCGTCCACTGTTGCCGCCGCCGCAGCTGGACAGTGCCATCCGCCAGCTGCAGCAGGATCCCCTCAAGGTGGTGGCACTGTCTGTCGGGGAGAGCTACTACCGCGTCGGACAGATCCCGCTGCAGGACAAACGGCACCACATCGTCGGTTACATGCTGGTGGTGAACGATGTGACCGCTAGTTTCGGCAATGCGGTGGGGGTGATCCGGATGATGTCGGTTGCTGCCCTGCTGGTGGGGTTGGGGCTGAGCGGCCTGTTCTACATCATTCTCGGCCGTGCGGAAAACCAGATGAGCAAGTGGCGTGAAAAGGTTGCGGAAGAGGGGCAGGCGCGCGCTGCCATCCAGGAGCGCCATATCAAGGAGCTGGAGTATCTCGCCAGCCATGACGGATTGACCGGACTGCCCAACCGCAAGCGGCTGGACAGCCGCCTCAACCAGGCCATCGTTCAGGGCAGCCGGGAGAAAGAACCCTTTGTGGTGCTGCTGGTGGATCTGGATCGGCTCGGCGAGATCAATGACACCCTCGGTCATGAAGTGGGTGATGCGGTGCTGCGCGAAGTGGCCGACCGCCTCAAGAGTTCGCTGGATGACTCCTGGTTCATCAGCCATCCTGGTGGTGGCGAGTTCGTCATCATCCTCTTCTCGGCCGGAGCCAGGGAGGCGCGAGAGGCGGTGCGCAGGGTTCAGCAGCTGTTCACCCCGGCATTCGAGATCAATGAGGTCAAGATCGATATCAACGTCAGTATCGGTGTAGTCTCTTTCCCGGATCACGGCAGGGATACCTCGTTGCTGATGCGCCGCGCGGATGTGGCCATGCGCCAGGCGAAACAGCGCAAGAGCGGCTTTGCCGTCTACAAGAGCGAGAGCGATCCCTACAGCGTGCGCCGCCTGAAACTGGTGGGCGACCTGCGCCGGGCCATCTCCACCGGCGAGCTCGTGCTGCACTATCAGCCCCAGGTCAGCATCGCCAAAAAGGACATCGTCGGTGTGGAGGCGCTGGTGCGCTGGCGGCATCCCCAGCAGGGGCTGCTGCCGCCGGTCGAGTTCATTCCCCTGGCAGAGCAGACCGGCCTGATCCGCCCCCTGACGGTGTGGGCCATCAACCAGGCGTTGCAACAGGCCAGCGTGTGGGGGCTGCAGGGACACCAGATCACCGTTTCGGTCAACCTGTCGGTACACAACCTGCTGGATAAGGACCTCCCTGGCCAGGTATGCCGGCTACTGCGAAAATGGAAGGTTCCGCCCGAGCGGCTGATACTGGAGATTACCGAAAGCAATCTGATGCTCGAGCCGGAGATTGCCCTGGCCACGTTGAAAAAGCTGCAGGACATGGATGTTGCCCTGTCGGTGGATGATTTCGGTACCGGCTACTCCTCCCTGGCCTATCTCAAGACCCTGCCGGTGAGTGAGCTGAAGATCGATCGCAGCTTCGTCCAGGAGATGATGCAGGGTGAGAGTGATGCCAAGATCGTACACCTGATTGCCAATCTCTCCCACAACCTGGGACTCACTGTGGTTGCCGAAGGGGTGGAGGACGAGGCCACCTGGAACAAGATTGCAGAGCTCGGCTGTGACGTGGTGCAGGGTTACTATATCTGCAAGCCGATGCCCCCCAAGGAGCTCTCTGCCTGGATCATGACCTCCCCGTGGGGAGGAGGAACCCGCAAGGCGCAACTATCCCAGCAGGCCGGCTAACCTTCGACAATTCCGGTTTTCCGCCGCTTTCGGCGCTGGGCCAGCACCCCTCTCCGGCTGGTGCGGAAAAACTCGATGATTGCAGCCACTTCACTGCTGCTCTCCTCCTTCTCCAGCCTCTCCAGAGCCTTGCCGATATCGAGGCCCGAGCGGTAGAGTATCCGGTAGGCATGCTTGATGGTGCGGCGCTGCCGTGGGGTAAAGCCGTTACGCCGCAGCCCTACCACGTTGGTGCCGATGAGCGAGGCCGGGTTG
>JALSRO010000227.1 GCA_026984715.1 Chromatiales bacterium
CAGTGAGCGGCTTGCCGGCAAGGGTTACTTCATCTCCTGGGCGGGCGAGAGCGCGGCATCCGGTGCGCAGCAGGAGACCCGGATCAAGTACCGCCCCAATTACGCCAGGGAAGCGGTGCGCCTCGGTCACGTGCTCCCCGGCAACCAGATTGTCACCCGCGGGGACGATCTGCCGGAAGGGGTCGATATCCGCATAATCGTGGGTTCCGATCAGCAGTAGTTCCTGGCTTCCTGCGGTGAGGCAATGGCGACCGAGATCGAGCGCAAGTTCCTCGTGAAGGATGAGAGCTGGCGCAGTTGTGCGGACAGCGGCCAGGTGATACGCCAAGGGTATCTGGCTGGGTCGGAACGGGGCTCCGTGCGGGTGCGGATCAGTGGTGACAGAGCGAGTCTGAATATCAAGAGCGCTACGCTCGGTATTCGCCGGCTGGAGTTCGACTATCCTGTTCCGCTGCACGATGCCGAGCAGCTGCTGGAGCAGCTCTGCGAAAAGCCGCTTATCGAGAAGATCCGTTATCGCGTCCCGTTCGGCGATCATGAGTGGGAGGTGGATGTGTTCGGTGGACCCAATGAGGGGTTGGTTCTCGCCGAGATCGAGCTCTCCGACGAGAGCGACTCTTTCCTTCTTCCCGGCTGGGTGGGCAAAGAGGTGTCCCATGACCCTCGTTACTACAACACCTGCCTGGTCTCCCATCCGTACTGTGAGTGGTGTGACAGCCCCGGCTGACCCGCTTCGGATCGTGGTGACCATTGCCGCCCAGCGGCTGCAGCTCTATTGGGGCGGGAACGTGTTGATGGATGTGGCGGTGTCCACCGCCCGCAATGGTGCCGGTGAGTTGAGCGGCAGCGAGTGCACTCCGCGCGGCTGGCATGTGATACGTGCCAGGATCGGTGAGGGGTGTCCTCCCGGCAGTGTGTTTGTGGGTCGGAGGTTCACGGGGGAGATCCACACCCCGGAGCTGGCGGCATCCCATCCAGAGCGCGACTGGATATTGAGCCGTATCCTCTGGCTGAGCGGGCTGGAGCGGGGCAGAAACCGCGGTGGGAAGGTGGACAGCATGCGCCGCTACATCTATATCCACGGATGTCCCGACAGCGAGCCGATGGGGATCCCCCGCTCCAGAGGGTGTATAAGGATGCGTAATGCCGATATCATCCGGATGTTCGATCAGGTTCCGGTCGGCACAAGAGTGCTGATAGAGGAGTGAAGAGAGTATGTCGCTTGGCCCCGTGATGATCGATCTGCAAGGGTTGGAGCTTACTGTCGAGGAGCGGGAGATATTGCAGCATCCGATGGTTGGGGGAGTGATTCTGTTTTCCCGCAACTACCACTCCCCACAGCAGCTCACCTTACTGGTGGAGCAGATTCATGCCTTGCGGGAGCCGCACCTGCTGGTGGCGGTGGATCAGGAAGGGGGGCGTGTGCAGCGCTTCCGTGAAGGGTTCACCCGCCTGCCCCCGGCGCGCTGTTTCGGGGATCTGTATGACCATGATTCCGGCCGGGCGCGTCGGCTGGCACAGACGGCCGGTTGGGTGATGGCGCGGGAGCTGCGTGCTGCGGGAGTGGATTTCAGTTTCGCCCCGGTGCTGGATCTGGATCGTGGTGTGAGCGCAGTCATCGGTGATCGCGCGTTTCACTCCGCCCCCGATCCGGCGACCCAGCTGGCCCATGCCTGGATGGCGGGAATGCGGAGTGCGGGAATGGCGGCCACCGGCAAACATTTTCCCGGCCACGGTGCAGTGGCTGCCGACTCCCACGTTGCCGTCCCGGTCGATGAGCGCAACTTCGAGGATATCCTGATTGAAGATCTGGTTCCCTTCGAGCGCATGTTCGGCTATGGTCTGGCTGCGGTCATGACCGCTCACATCATCTATCCCCGGGTGGACAGCCGGCCGGCAACTTTCTCCCCCTTCTGGCTCAAGGATGTGTTGCGTGAACGGCTCGGTTTTCAGGGGGCGGTGTTCAGTGATGATCTGGGGATGGAAGGGGCCAGCGTAGCCGGCGATGTACCGGCGCGGGCCGAGGCGGCACTGGCGGCCGGTTGTGACATGATTCCGGTGTGCAATAACCCGCAGGGTGCTGTGCAGGTGCTGGACGGGCTGACCTGGCAGGAACGCCCGCTTGGACATCTGCGGCTTGCGCGGATGCACGGGCGCCGGTCGCTTCAGCGTCGGGAATTGCTGGCCGATCCCGAATGGCAACGAGCGGTTGCCGAACTCTCTTCAGTGCAGTTCGAGGGTGAGGGTTCGTTGCTGTAATGGATGGTTACGCGGGTCTGGAGCAGCTCAGGGAGATATGGGGGAAATTGCCGGCGGATGCCGGGTGGATAGGCCAGGTATTTCTCGTGGTCTTCGTCACCTTGCTGCTCGCCTACATCGCCAGGCGGGTTGTCGAGCGTCTGCACCGCTTCTTTACCAGTACCGACAACATTCTGGACGACGCAGTGGTGGAGGCGCTGTCCCGTCCCTTGCGGATGTTCATCTGGTTACAGGGCATCGCGTTTGCCGCAGGTATCGTGGGGAACGAGACTGGGGCGTCGATATTCGACGCCGTGGGGCCGGTACGCGATATCGGTGTCATCGTGCTACTGGCCTGGTTTCTGATTCGGCTGATAAAGCGTGTGCAGCAGAATATCTTGCTCAGGGCCGAGGCCCGGGGCAGGGAGGTGGATCTTACCACCGTGGACGCTATCGGCAAGCTGCTGCGTATCTCCGTAGTAATCACGGCGGTGCTCGTGATCCTGCAGACACTGGGTTACAGCATTTCCGGGGTGCTGGCATTTGGGGGTATCGGCGGGATCGCCGTTGGTTTTGCTGCCAAGGATCTGCTGGCCAACTTCTTTGGCGGTTTGATGATCTACCTGGATCGCCCCTTTGCCGTTGGGGATTGGGTGCGCTCACCTGACCGTGAGATTGAAGGTACCGTGGAGGATATC
>JALSRO010000228.1 GCA_026984715.1 Chromatiales bacterium
CGTTGTCCGGGTTGCGCCGCGGCGACAGCAGGCCGATACGCACATAGTGGCGCACCGCTTCCGCGGTAAGCCCCGCCGCACGCGCCAGACCACGGACCGTCATCGACCGCATGGAAGCCATACCCGAACGCCTCTGTTGCCATTCACCTCCAGTGTAGAACCTGGGTGCCGCACACAGGCAAGGGGGCGGGTGGAAAAAAGTGGGCCGGGATAACTGCTCAGCCGAGCAATGCGGAGATATTAAAACGCAGCCTGCGGGCCGGCACGCCACGGCCTGTCGTTGAATATCATAGGATTAGGGGCTTCAGGCAGGCGCCGGCCCTGCGTTCCAGTGAGCTGGACAGGATCTCCGAGTGTCGCGGGTGCAGGGATGCACTGGAGCGACCTTGACAAGGGAATGACCCTTGCCTGTGCACTGCGCCTTGTTCCGGGGCCTGGCTGAAGCCCTGAATGCGACATATATTGTTGCCGGGTTAATAAAATGGGATGGAGGCTGCCCCTTTGATACCGATCCGATCACTGGAGCAGAAACTCCCGCTCGGAGAGGAGGTCCCGGTGCGGGAAGGGGGAAAGGGGCTGCCACGGAGGAGCATCTCCCGAGCAGGTGCGGGTCACCCATATGACCGAGGCAGCGTGAATTTCGGGTAAATCTGTATCCAGGCTTCCGGGGGGTTTACATCTGCTGAAACCCTGAGTGCAGCATATATTGTTGCCGGGCGCTAATATTATGCCCTGAACTTCCCGACCAGCCGCTGCAGTTCACTGCCGAGATTGGCCAGATCTTCGCTGGCGTTGGCTGTCTTCTGGGCTGCTGCAGCTGTTTCATTGGCCATGCGGGTGATGTCCGAGATATTTTTATCGACCTCCTCCGCAGTGGCACTCTGTTCCCCGGCGGCGCTGGCTATCTGGGTGCTCATGTCGTTGATGCGCTCCACCGCCGACGATATGGCGTTCAGGGAGGCGCCGGCGTTGGTTGCCTGTTCCACCACGGCCTGGGCCTGTTCCCGACTCTGATTCATGACCTCTACCGCCTTGCGTGATCCAATCTGCAGTTTTTCAATCACCTGGTTGATCTCTTCGGTGGACTGTTGTGTGCATCCGGCCAGGGTTCGTACCTCATCGGCAACTACCGCGAAACCTCTCCCCTGTTCTCCGGCCCGAGCAGCTTCGATGGCTGCGTTCAAGGCCAGCAGGTTGGTCTGTTCGGCCACACCCTTGATTACGTCCAGTACGGTGCTTATGTTCTCGCTATCCTGTTCCAGTTGGTGGATGACATCCGCCGCACACTCGATCTGCCCGGCGAGTTCCTCAATGGCGCCGACTGCCTCATCCACCATTCTGCGGCCTTCCGCTGTCTCCCGGTAGGCCTCTCCCGCCGCCTGTGCCGTCCCGGAGATGTTGCTGCTCACCTCCTGGGTCGCACTACTCATTCTGCTCATGGCTGTGGCTACATGTTCGGTCTGCGCTTGCTGTTCGCTGATGCTCCGGCTGGTCTGTTCAGTGATCTTCGACAACTCCTGTGAGGAACACCCTATATGCTGGGCAGAACCGGTGATCTGCCTGACCACATCCTGTAAACCTTCGCTCATCCGGTTGACGGAGCTACCCAGCTCCGCCAGCTCGTCACCCCCTCTGGTTTTCAGTGGGGGGCCAGTGAGATCGCCTTGCGCAATCAGCTTGGTACGCTCCACCACCTGACCCAGGGGTATGGTTATCATTCGGCTGATGACAATTGCGATAACCACCCCCAACAACAGAGAGATCACTGCTCCGACAAACATGATCGTCTCCATCAGCGATGTATCGCCTTTCAACTTCTTCTTGTCCAGCGCCGCCAGCCTGTCCTGAGATGCACGCATCTGCTGGATGATATCCAGGATCTTCCCGGCCCGGGGAGCTGCCCTGGTACCCAACCAGTGGTTGGCCAGATTCCATTTGTCGCCGCTACGCAGCTCAAACATCTTCGATGGCAACGGAGAAAAGTCGGAACGCTCTTTCTTGTATGTGCTCCAGGCCCTTGCCTGGCGCGTGTTGAACAGGCCAGTAACGGCCGACAGTTGTTCGAAACGTGCCTGGTTGAGTTTCCATTTGTTCCGGAAGTCGTTTGCGAACCAGGGATCCCCGGAAAGAAGGTAGGCACGGATACTGGCCATCCCCAGCGCAAATGATCCGCGGCTATCTGCCAGTAGTTTCAACAGATTCTTGCGCTCCGGTGTGGCGGGCAGTTTGGCCTCCTCATCGATCATCCTGGTGATGGCATCGGTGATCCTTGCTGCCTTTGGTGCGGCTTCGGTCAGCAGAATCTTGAGTGCCGGGGTGTTTTCCGGGGTATGTGAGATATCTTCAATCCGTTGCTGGGCTTTACGAAACAGCTCTATTTCGCCCTTCATCTGGTTCAGCAGCTGAATATTGTCAGGGTCGGTCCAGCCTTTGGACAATCTCTCCATCTTCTGGATCGCCGCATCGATCTCATCCCAGCCACGTTGGCGCTCTGCCTTGAACTTCTCGGCCTTGTCCGGCTCCTTCCCCAGAATCATGTAACCACGCAGCCCGGCCAGGGAGAGATGAACGCCATCGGTCAACTCCATACCGGCAATGACCGTTGGCAGGCGCAGCTCGGTCAGACGCTGCTCATCTCGAGATATGCTTCTCATCATCACAATGTTGCTGACCGATACAAGTGCGACGATTGCCAGCACGGCGCCAAATCCAATAAACAGCTTGTTCCGAATGGTCAGTCTCACTATCGATGTCTCCTGTTGTGTTTGCCGGATGGCTACGCCCGCCCTCTGACGAACTCTGTCGAAGGGTGTGACTCTGCCATGAGCAACAGCGCCCCCGGTCTCCCGCCCCACTCACGGCGCCGGTCGTTAAGCAGGTTATCGGCGCCGGGCAGCATCTCTTAAGGTAAATTTAATATTATTAACTGCTATAGT
>JALSRO010000229.1 GCA_026984715.1 Chromatiales bacterium
TTGGGCGGGATGGCTGGTTGTAATATCCCGCGTTACAACACTTATCGGCATGGCGGATCCGGGCCTTGAATCAGAGGGCCGGATCAATAATCGAGAGGGATGGTGACAGGCTGCCGTGAAACTCCGTTTTTCGGCAGCCTGTTGGCGGCACAGAGATGGGTTGCCGGATTCGATGGCTTCTATCCCTTGAAATCAAGGGGGGAATTCGTATTTTTCCGGTTCGGTAGTTGGAAAAAGGCTAAGGGTGGCCTTTTTTTCACACCCTGATGAGGCGCCAGGGTCAATACCAGCGGGCGATGTCCTCCATCCGATGGCGCGTCTTTTCGCGGCCCGGCTTGAGGCGATATCCAAACGTCACCATGCAGGAGATACCGAATTTCGCGATATCGATACCGAAATCGTTCTCGAGCACCGACTCGATGCCGTCGCGCTCGAAACCTTCGATCGGGCAGGAATCGACACCCAGCATGGCTGCGCAGGTCATCATATTCGCCAGAGCGATGTAGGTCTGTTTGCAGGCCCAGTCGAACAGCGTGCGCTCGCTCTCCAGCAGGTTGAAATCATGCTGCTGGAATTTTCTGTATACAGCACGCTTTTTCTCGATGACGGCATCGGGGAGTTTCTGGACATTGCGCATCATTCTGGTGATGTAGGGGCTGTCGTACCTCATGAAGTGGGCTTTGCGCGCCAGTATGACCAATACGTGGCTCGCTGTGGGGATCTGCTTCTGTCCGCCCCAGGTGACCTCCCGCAGTTTTTCCCGGAGCTCCTGGTTTTGCACAATCAGGAAAAACCATGGCTCGAAACCGAACGAGCTGGGTGAGAGCCTGCCGCTTTCGAGAATGGTTTCAAACGTCTCTGCATCGATTTTCTTTTCGGTGTCGAACTCTTTGCAGGCATGACGGAACTGCAGTGCGGCAAGAATTTCACTTTGTGAAATGGTCATTATGCATCTCCTCATATCGTTGTCGTCTGTTCCGGTTACCAAAGTATAGCCGGATTCTAATCTCATGGCGGTATCAGCTTCCCTGGTCGTTATATCGACCTCATCTGCAACCCAGGTTACAGATCTCACCGTCGACCTGCGGTAGCGTTGTCCATATCCCGATGCCGTTGCTGTCAGATTCTGAGGAGTCAGTCATGAGCGTATACCGTGTTACCGTTTTTCTGCTATTGAACAGTGTTCTGTTCGCTGCGATATCCGTTGCGGATACTCCCGAAGACGGGGATATTTTGCACGGCGTTGAATCGGCATTGCGTAACGACGAGCGTGTCGATCTCTCTACGATTGAGGTAGCTGTCAATAAAGGTGCCGTCACTTTGTCCGGTGAGGTGACCAGCTTGGCGGAGGAGGCATATGCGGTCAGGGATGCCCGGAAAATAAGAGGCGTCACCGGTGTGGTCGACCAGCTTCAGATAGTACCGATCCGCGAATATCCGGATAGCGATATCTGCCACATGGTGAAACGGCGTATCCTGAACAGCGCGCTCATCCAGTCGGACGATATAAAGGTGGCGTGCAAGGGTGGCAGTGTAACGCTGTCGGGCCAGGTTGCCTCCTGGTCGGAGAGGGATGCTGCGACGCTTCTTGCCTACGAGATTGGCGGAATAAAGGGGGTCGAGAACCTCATTGAGGTTACCGGGCAGCCGAAACTTTCTGATGAAGAGATAAAGAACCGCATGGTCACGTTGTTTGGTATGGATCTGTATCTGAGCGGATTGCCGATCACCGTGTCCGTCGATGACGGCGTCGTTACCCTCTCTGGAACGGTGGGGAACGAGTACGAGAAGGCACGGGCAACCAGAAACGCGTATCGTCTCCAGGTGAGGAAAGTCGTCAACGACCTGCAGATCGATCCGGGGCTGCGGGTAGACGCAGGCGAAAAGACCCATCTCTCTGGCGAAAAGCTGAAGGATGCGGTTGCCATGGCTATGAAACTGGATGGGCGACTCCATGCAGACCAGATCAGGGTGAGTGTAAACTATGGGCATGTCACGCTGGATGGAACCGTTCCCAACGCCTATGAAAAACGGTTGGCCGGGCAGGATGCGAAAGATGTCAGAGGCGTAGCTTGGGTAACGAACAATCTGGTTCTGCATATAGCCAAACGGGATGACAGACTCGTCCGGGACGATATCAATTTCAACTTGAGCACCGACTATTTGCTGGAGGGGGCGGCTATCGCTATCCGCATCGATCGTGGCGTGGTCGTTCTTTCCGGGCAGGTCCACACATGGCAGCAGAAAACCCGAGCCGAAGAGGTTGCCGAGAGGGTGAAAGGGGTGAAAGAGGTCATCAATCATCTGCGGGTTTACCGGGAGGTTGTGAAATCCGATCAAGAGCTCGCTCAGGAGATCAAAAGGCGTCTGAGGTGGAACTGGAACACATGGTGGATCCGGGACAAGATCGGTGTGGAGGTAAAGAATGGTGTTGCCATTCTGACAGGAGATGTCGATAGTTGGGCCGCTAGGAGAGAGGCCGCCAGAATTGCGTTTAAGACCAAGGGGGTCTGGGAAGTCGAGAACCGTATCGCGGTAAACGGTTACTCATATAAATGGGATAAATGGTACAAGAATGTTCCCGACAGATACGATCCCTATTATGACCCTGACAGGAGGGCATACCGTGGCCTGTACAACGAACGGTGGTGGTAGCGATATTCCGGTGCATCCTCTGACCGGATGATGGGCGGTGTGGTAGGGAACGGTTCTGGCGTCCATCCTCTCCACAGGGATGGAAAAGGCGTACAGCCGACCATGCCGGTTGAGAGGGAAGGGAGCGCTTCTATCACAAGATCAACCCGGCGACATATATCGTTGCCGGGTTGATATGATAAAAGTGTAACTCAGGTAGCAGCGATTGCAGTGAGAAAATGTTTCACTGAAGTTCAGGTCCAGGGAAGGAAACTTCCCGTGGCAGGGGTGGTGATGAAGCCGTCCGGCAACGAAACAGAGAGTTGCCTCTATTCCGACATCTGACATGAGGAGATAGAGATGGAACATCGCTGGGGAATGAGAAAGCCGTTGGGTGAAGAGGTCAGGATCTATGACAACACAGGGGTACTGGGCCGTGCCCTCGCGGTGGACATCAACCTGAACGGCCTTGGGCTGGAGTGCAGCCTGGATCTGCATGAGGGCCAGGTCGTCGAGATCGAGCTTCCGGAGGGTGACTTCCATATGCGATGCCTTGTGGTTCATTCCGGAGGAAACAGGTGTGGCCTGATGTTTCTCTCAATATCCGAGGATTGATATCACGCTGCCCATTCAAGGGACAGGAGTTACGGTTATGCCATCAAAAACTGAACGGGTTTCAATCCGTGTTGCAGAACTTCCAGAACAGTACGGACGGGGAGTGTTGATTGCAAGAATGGAACATCAGACCGGTATCGAGCTGGCGCTCTTCGGCTTCGATGACCCCCATCGCCTGATGGTCCAGTATCGTCCGGATCACTTCAGCCACAATACCTTGCTTGACTATCTTGGCCTGCATGGTATCCATGGCCGGATCGAACACTGACTATCGAAGGAGCCAGGCATGAATACGCACCTCGTCAATGACAATCCCCTGCGCAACTTTGGTCCCTACAGTCTGGTTACCGGGGTATTGCTGATTCTGCTCGGGACGCTGGGTGTTCTTTCCCCAGGTATTGCTTCGCTGGGCACCGTTGTATTTTTCTCCTGGTTGCTGATTTTCGGGGGTATTCTCTGGGCCATCCACACCTACCGCTACGACTCGAGGAGTGTGATGAACTGGCTCAAGCCGGTCTTGCTGCTCAGTGTCGGTGGTCTGATGCTGGTCTATCCGGTAACCGGTGTGGCAACGCTCGGGTTGCTGCTGGCCATCTATCTGTTGATGGATGCGGTCAGCAGTTTCGTTCTTGCGCAGTCGATTCACCCTGCCCCGGGATGGGGGTGGATGGCATTCAATGGGGTCATTTCGGCCCTGTTGGCGGCGCTGTTTCTGATCGGCTGGCCAGCCACCTCTGTCTGGCTGGTGGGCCTGTATGTGAGTATCAGTCTGATATTCGATGGCTGGGCGCTGGTGAGTATCGGCTGGGTGCTGCGCAAGGGAATGCAGGGGTGAACAACCGGTTTGCCATCCGTTCGATCATGGCGCGGGAGATTCTCGATTCCCGGGGAAATCCCACTGTGGAGGTGGAGTGTGAACTTGTCAGTGGCTGCTGCACTCGTGCCGCAGTACCATCTGGTGCATCCACCGGAAGCCGGGAGGCGTCGGAGCTGCGTGACGGTAATGAAAAACGTTATCGTGGCAGGGGTGTTTTGCAGGCGGTGGCCAATGTAAATAGCGTTATTGCGCCGGAGCTTGCTGGTCTTGATGTGCGACAGCAGGCGGAGATCGATCACATCCTGATCGAACTGGACGGGACACCGAACAAGTCCTGCCTGGGCGCCAATGCCATCCTCGGTGTTTCACTGGCGGTGGCTCGTGCGGCTGCGATGGGCAGCGGCTTGCGCCTGTTTCAATATCTGGGCGGTCCCGGCGCTACCCGACTGCCGGTACCGCATATGAATATCCTCAACGGTGGCGTTCATGCGCACTGGCAGGGAGCCGATTTCCAGGAGTTCATGATTGCCCCCTATGGGGCGGATAGTTTCCGGCAGGCGCTCGAGTGGGGGAGTGAGATCTATCATGCTCTGCAGTCGCTACTGGAACGGAAAGGGCTGTCTGTGGGGGTTGGAGACGAGGGTGGTTTTGCCCCTCGGGTGCGCTCCAACCGGGAGCCTTTCGATCTGATAGTAGAGGCCATTGACGATGCAGGAGTGACTCCCGGAACAGATGTGGGGATTGCCTGTGATCCTGCCTCCAGCGGGTTCTTCAGCAAGGGTCTCTACCATCTGCGCAGTGAAAATCGGCAGCTGGATTCAGCCGCAATGGTGGATTACTACGCCCGGCTGGCGGAGAGCTATCCACTGGTGCTGCTGGAGGATGGAATGGCACAGGATGACTGGCCAGGCTGGCAGCTTCTCAACCAGACTCTGGGAGAAAAGATCGAGCTGGTTGGGGATGATGTTTTCTGCACCAACCCGGAGATTATTGCACGCGGAATTGAACAAAATATCGCCAATGCCGTGCTGATCAAATTGAACCAGATCGGCACCCTCACCGAGACCATTGCCGCAACCCGGCTGGCCCGCAACCACGGTTGGGGAGCTTTCGTATCCCACCGTTCCGGAGAGACCGTCGACAGTTTTATCGCGGATCTGACTGTGGCACTGGACACCGGCCACCTGAAGAGTGGGGCACCGGCGCGGGGAGAAAGGGTTGAGAAATACAATCAACTGCTGCGTATCGAACAGCGGCTGGGGAGCGCAGCCAGCTATGCTGGTCCGGATGCTTACGTCCGCCGGCTGCAAGGAGCGACTCCATGAGCCGCCTCTATCTGGTCAGGCACGGCCAGTCCATCTGGAACCTGCAGAACCGTTTTACCGGCTGGGTGGATATCTCCCTCAGCCGCCGGGGAGTGGTTGAAGCGCAGCAGGCGGCTGCGTTGCTGGCGGATGAGCATTTCGATGTGGCATTCACCTCTGCGCTGCTGCGGGCGCAGGATACCCTCTACGAGATCCTCAAACAGAACCGCTATTGCGAGCAGTATGTGCGGGTGCATGAAAAAAGCAGTGAGTGGTATGAGCATTTTACTCCCGCGGAAGGGGATGCAAACGAGCTGCGGATCTATGTCTCGGAGAAACTCAACGAGCGTTACTATGGTGACCTGCAGGGGCTGAACAAGGAGTGGGCCCGCAAGCAGTTTGGCGAGCAGCGGGTGCATCTCTGGCGCCGCAGCTATGACGTTCCGCCACCCAACGGTGAGAGTCTGGAGATGACAGCGCAGAGAACCATTCCCTACTATCGGGAAAAGATTGTTCCCCATCTGCGCAAGGGTGAGCGGGTGCTGGTCTCCGCACATGGAAACTCCCTGCGCTCCATCGTGATGCATATCGAGCAGATGACACCACAGCAGATCATAGCCTATGAACTGGAGACCGGCAGTCCGCATCTGTATGAGTTCGACAACGAGCTGCGGTTGATTGCAAAGCGGGTTTTCTCCGTATCGGGAAACGATCCTGAATGCGTGGAGAATCGGCAATGACCAAACCTGTGACGGTGACGGAATCATCTATCCACGGTCTCAGTTCCGAAGAGGCGGCGAAACGTCTGCAGCAGTATGGGCCCAATGCACTGGAAGAGAAAAAGCACTCGGCAATTTTGCGCCTGCTGAGTTATTTCTGGGGGCCCATTCCCTGGATGATTGAGATAGCGGCCATCCTCTCCGCCCTGGTTCAGCACTGGGACGATTTCTGGATCATCGTCGCACTGTTGGTGTTCAATGCCGGCGTCGGATTCTGGCAGGAGTTTACCGCCGGCAACGCGGTGGAAGCGCTGAAGAAACAGCTGGCAATCAGGGCGCGGGTGTTGCGTGATGGCAACTGGCAGGAGATTGATGCCAGGCTGTTGGTCCCCGGCGATGTGTTGCGCATCCGGTTGGGGGATGTGATTCCGGCAGATGTTCATCTGGTTGCCGGAGGGTATCTGAGCGTGGATCAGTCGGCCCTTACCGGAGAGTCCCTGCCGGTAATCCGGAAGATCGGTGACAGAGCGTTTTCCGGCACGGTGGTGAAGCAGGGCGAGGTGGTCGCCGAGGTGACAGCCACCGGCATCCACACCCGCTTTGGCAAAACTGCCGGTCTGGTGCAGCAGGCAAAGACCGTTTCCCACTTCCAGAAAGCGGTGTTGATGATTGGTGACTATCTGATCTACGTCAGCCTGGCGCTGGTGGTGTTTCTGGTGCTGTTTCAGCTGCACCGCAATTCGCCGTGGCTGGAGCTGGTGCAGTTTGCCTTGATCCTGACCGTTGCCTCCATCCCGGTAGCCATGCCGGCGGTTCTCTCCATGACGATGGCTGTGGGTGCTGCAGCACTGTCCCGGCGTAAGGCCATTGTCACCCGGCTGGAGTCCATCGAGGAGATGGCCAGCATGGATGTGCTCTGTTCCGACAAGACCGGCACACTGACTCAGAACAGATTGACACTTGGCCGAATCGAGGTGTTCAACAACAGTCATGAACAGGGGGTGCTGCTGGCGGCTGCACTTGCCTCACGAGAAGAGGATCGGGATGCTATCGATGAAGCGATACTGGAGGGGATAGCGGACAAAAAGCAGCTTCACGCGTTCAGGCAGATTCATTTCGTTCCCTTTGACCCGGTGCACAAACGCACCGAGGCTACTGTAAATGACCATCATGGTCACACCTTTCAGGTGACCAAAGGGGCACCCCAGGTCATCATGCGGATGTCCGCGCTGACCGAGGAGCAGCGGCATCGCGCCCAGCGGGAGGTGGATGCCCTGGCCGCTGAGGGATATCGTGCTCTGGGGGTGGCGCGCCGGGAGCAGGGTGCGAAACAGTGGCAGTTTCTTGGCATCATTTCGCTGTTCGATCCGCCGCGGGAGGATTCCGCCGAGACCATCGCGCGCGCCAAGGCTTACGGCGTGAATATGAAAATGGTTACCGGTGACAACCGCGCCATCGCCAAACAGATCGCCGCCAAGCTCGGGCTTGGCACCAACATTCTTCCCGCCAGCGCACTCTCTTTTGACAAGGATGGCCGCAGCGCCGGTGCGGACGGCGAACGGGTGGAACAGGCGGACGGTTTTGCCGAGGTATTTCCGGAACACAAGTTTGGCATCGTCAAATTGCTGCAGGCGCGCAACCATATTACCGGCATGACCGGCGACGGGGTCAATGATGCGCCAGCGCTGAAACAGGCCGATGTGGGGATTGCCGTCAGTGGTGCAACCGATGCGGCTCGGGCGGCGGCAGATCTGGTGCTGACCGCCCCCGGGCTGTCGGTAATTATCAGTGCTATCGAAGAGGCGCGGCGTATTTTCGAGCGCATGAACGCCTATGCCATCTACCGGATCAGCGAGACCATTCGAATCATGTTTTTTGTCGTATTGACCATGGTGTTTTTCGATTTCTATCCCATCACCGCGGTCATGATTATCCTGCTGGCATTCTTCAACGATCTCCCCATCATGACCATCGCCTATGATCGAACCGGGCTGGAGAAAAACCCGGTGCGCTGGGATATGCGTCAGGTGATCACCGTGGCAACCACCATGGGGGTGGTGGGGGTGATTGGCAGCTTCGGGATGCTGCTGCTCGCCATGGACTGGCTCAAGCTCGATGTGGTGCAGATCCAGACCTATATTTTCCTGAAAATGGCCGTGGCCGGTCATCTGGTGTTGTTTGTGGCGCGTACCAAAGGATACTTCTGGCGACGGCCCTGGCCTGCTCCCATCATGATCTGGTCGGCACTGATCACCAAACTGGCAGCGACCGTTCTGGCTGCTTACGGCTTTGGCCTTATTACCCCGATCAGCTGGCCCGAGATCGCCCTGATCTGGGGATACTCTATCGTGTCGGCACTGGTTACCGACATCGTCAAGGTACAGGTCTACCGGCACTTCCAGCTACGCGCGCCACGGCATCAAAAGTTCATCTCCCGGGTACAGCAACCTTTGCACGGATTTGGATCTCAATAATCCAGATAGCGGCAGCTACCGTAGGCACGCCGCGGTCTGCCGATGATCATCATGGGGGCAGGGGCTTGAGGTTGGCATCGGCCCTTCATTCCAGGGCGCTGGACAGAATCTACGAGTGTCGCGAGTGCAGGGATGCACTGAGTGACCTCAATGAGGGAGCGACCCTTGCCCGCGCATTACGCCTCGTTCCGGTGCCTGTCTGAAGCCCTGAATGCAACATATATTGTCGCTGGGTCAATAACCGTTCGATTGGTTGATATCGAAGTGGGGAAACCCCATCTGTAGGTTGACAGTGGGTGTTGAGGAGATGGTTACCGCGGCGGGCGGTTTTGTCCCGGGTGCTGGGAGGCCGGGTACGAATGAGCAGAGCAGGTTGCCCGGGATTTGCCTGCCGGGGAATGGATGCAGTGGGGAGCATTCGATCGATCGCCACTGTTTCGGGTGCCATTCAGCCATTCAATAGAGGGGAGTAGCAATCATGCCGGAGATCGATCCTTCACTGCTTCGCACCGATCCGGATGCCGGATTGAGTATGGAGGAGGCGGCGAGACGCCAACAGCAGTTCGGTTTCAACCGGATAGAGACCAGGGAGGCGGGCTGGCTCACCAGGCTGGCCAGAAGGTTCTGGGGGCCGATTCCATGGATGATTGAGACGGCCGCGGTCCTCTCGGCATCGGTGCAGCGGTGGGAGGATTTTGTCATCATCATGATCATGCTCCTGGTCAACGCTCTGGTTGATTTCTACCAGGAGTCCAAGGCGCTCAATGCAATTGCAGTTCTGAAGCAGAAACTTGCCCTGAAGTCACTGGTGAGACGAAACGGAAAATGGATGGAACTGCCCGCTGCGGAGCTTGTTCCTGGCGATATCATCAAGATCAAGATAGGGGATGTCATTCCCGCCGATATAAAACTTCTGGAGGGGGGAGATTTCGTTCAGGTGGATCAATCGGCCCTGACGGGTGAGTCTTTGCCAGTAGATAAAAAGGTTGGTGACGAGGCATACGCCAACAGTGTGGTCAAACAGGGTGAGATGGTTGCCATTGTCACCGCTACGGGGCTGCACACCTACTTTGGTAAAACGGTGGGTCTGGTTGCCCGCGCAGAGATGGAGGGGCGCAGCCATTTCAAGCGCATGATCATCAAGGTGGGTAATTTTCTGATACTGGTTACCCTCGTCATGATCGCCATCATCGTATATCTGGGAATACAGCGTGGTGAGCCGTTGAGCGAGTTGCTGGTCTTCTCTCTGGTGCTGACCATATCAGCCATCCCGGTGGCCATGCCCGCGGTGTTGACGGTGACCATGGCTATCGGTGCCGTTGCCATGGCAAAAAAACAGGCTATTGTAAGCCGCCTCGATGCCATCGAGGAGTTGGCGGGAATGGACGTACTCTGTTCGGACAAGACAGGAACGTTGACACAGAACCGTATGTCTATTGCAGCTCCATATGTGGCAGGTGAGTTTGGCGAGGATGATCTGTTTCTCTATGCTGCGCTGGCGAGCCGGGAGGAGAACCGTGATCCTATCGAGCAGCCAATTTTCGAAGCGGTCAACCAGCGGGGACTCCAGTCAAGGATCGGCGACTACCGATTGAAAAAGTTCGTCCCGTTCGATCCGATCAGTAAACGCAGTGAAGCCCTACTGACATCCCCTGACGGGGGGGAGTTGAGGGCCACCAAGGGGGCGCCACAGGTTATCATCGAGCTGTGTCACAATCATGCCTTCGACAGGCGGGAGGCATACGACCAAGTGGAGCGTTTCGCCGAGCGCGGGTTTCGTACCCTTGGTGTGGCGTATAGAAAGGGGGGGGAGGAGGAGTACACATTCATCGGTCTGATTCCGCTGTTCGACCCGCCGCGAGAGGACTCCAGGAGCACCATAGCCGAGGCTCGGGCGAAAGGGGTGGAGACGAAGATGGTGACCGGAGACAATCTCGCCGTTGCCCGCTATATCGCCAGACTTCTGGACATTGGAGACAACATCGAGGATGTCCGTGAGCTCCAGGGAGAGAGTACGGAGGAGTATCTGCTGCTGGCGAAGGTCATCTCCAGCGCGTTGATGGGAACGCTCAAGGGGGAGATACCGGAAGAACAGCGGGAACGCATGGTCCGAAGCATCGTCGAGCAGGTTCGCAAGGAGTTGAACAGCGCCCTTCTTACCAAGGGCACCATCAAGAAGCATGAATCGGAGATCATCGCCCAGATCGAGGCTGCCAACGGATTCGCCCAGGTCTATCCCGAGGACAAGTATTTCATCGTGGACAAGTTGCAGAAGGCGGGACATATCGTCGGGATGACCGGAGATGGTGTCAATGATGCACCTGCATTGAAAAAGGCCGATGCGGGTATTGCTGTTGCGGGTGCGACCGATGCGGCGCGCGCGGCGGCTGATATCGTATTGGTGGAGCCGGGCCTCGATACCATCGTAGATGAGTTGAAGAGGGCGGGTCACGAGGTCAAACTGGTGAAGGAGGAGGATGGTGCAGGTAGTGCAGGGATCGGTATCTCGGTCAACGGTACCACTTACTCCCGCTGCAGGGCAGCGGATATCGTCCTTCTGACATCGGGGCTGAGGGTTATCGTCGATGCCATCAAGCTCGCGCGTGTCACTTTCGAACGCATGCAGAGTTACACCATCTATCGTATCGCCGAGACCATCCGGATCATCATCTTCATGACACTCGCCATCGCCGTCTTTCAGTTCTATCCGGTGACGGCCCTGATGATTATCGTACTGGCCCTGCTGAATGACATTCCCATACTTGCCATTGCCTACGATAACACCAAGGTACGGGAACAGCCGGTACGCTGGGACATGCACAAGGTGCTGGTGATCTCTTCCTGGCTGGGGCTGGCCGGGGTACTCTCGTCATTCCTGCTGTTCTGGGGGGTGATGATCTATTTTCAGCTGCCGCTGGATTTCGTTCAATCGCTATTCTTCACCAAACTGGCTATCGCGGGACACGGAACCATATTCAATACCCGGGCAGACGATTGGTTTTTCAAGCCACCCTATCCTTCCCGGGTGCTGTTTGCCGCCTCATTCATCAGCGGAGCGATAGGTACGATCATTGCCGTCTATGGTTTCGGCCTGATGACCCCCATTGGCTGGAAATGGGCGCTGGGGATCTTTCTCTATGCGCTGTTGTGGTTCCTGTTCAATGATGCGGTCAAGATGCTCGTGCTGCGCTACTACCATAACATCAAGGGTGGCGCCCTGGCGGATCACTGGCGGTAATCAGGAGCCTGCCGGGTCGCATGGCAACTCGAGGCAGTTGGAAGCCACGTGCTCGATCTCAACCTGGATCACCCGGGCCGCATTGCGGTATGCTGCATGCTTGGTGAAACGTTTGAGCTCGCCCGGCTGCTCCAGAATGGTGACTTTGCCGTTTACCTTGACGCTGATCCGGGTGTTGAAATCGACGAACAGGAGTCCGACATAGGGGTTCTCGATAAAGTTGCCGATAATCGGGGGGCGGCCGTTCTTGCGATAGTCGGGGAAGTAGAGATACTTGTCTCCCTCCACCAGTACGAAACCCGGGACCCCACTCTGAAAGTTGCACTGACACTGTCCGTCCCAGTTGGCCGAGGCCAGGAAGAAGAGGCTCTGGTTGGCGATGAACTCTGCGCATCCCGGCCAGAGCTGGGCCGTTTTTGCATCGTGTGAGATCACCGAGTGGTGTTCGGCTTCGGTACCTCCGTCGGTGCGGGCGGGGGTTTCGGGTGTTCGAAACTGGATCCAGTGAAAGAATTTGGAACGATCGGGCATGTTACTACACTTGTTACCTGTCTGCGGTGGCAGTCGCTCTCTGGCCGGCTGGCCCCGTCTTGGTGCAGGTGTTTTGGTAACTGAAATCGGGTGGTGGTAGCGAACATGGTGGGAGAGCGCTTCAGGCTACCCCCTCTCTGGAATGGGTTGTCCCTCGTGGCCGAACGGGTGCATCCTGGCACCTATGGCTGAACCATCCTTTCGGCCTCTCGGCTTCCTGTGCCTCCCATCCCAGATCGGGAACGCCCGCTTCTGCTCTCCCACCATGTTCGCCACCATCACCCAGGTTCTCACGGATCTGCCCCGAACAAGAGTTTAGTCTGAACCGGGGTGGATTCCCGCGCCGGTACAAAGCACACCCACGGAGTGCCGGCTACCTGTTGTGGTTTCGCCCTTTGGCAAGCCACGTGTCAGGAACGGGGCGATATGATGCTAGCTTAGCAAAAGTGGCGTTGGGGGCACCCTGTCCCAACGGACAGGTAGGCAAGTTCGCCCTGTTATGCATGGTTGGGGAGGAGGTCACCAGAACAGATCGTTTGCGAGGTGGCGAATGGGGTAACATATTGATTGATTGGGATGCCTTTACGGCCCTGGGGGGATTGACAGAGGTGGGATGGAACATAACCCGTTGAATTGGCGTTGGTCTGCAGCATAAAAATAATGTATATATACATTAATATGCTTAAATGAATATGCTTAAATGAGCTTGTTTGTTGGGGTGCATCGGGTGACATATGTCTGTGGTACCGCACATCCCGCCCTGCACAGAGAATGCAAACACAAGGGGAGTCAGATGATTCTATCCAAAAGAGATCTTGTTGTTGCACTCGATATCATTCACCAATGCCTGAATGTCTCCACCCGGGAGGATATTGAGGCGATTTTTGAACTGCTCAAGGAGCATACCGGTATAGCGGGTCTTTTGGTTGGGCGGGGTGTGAGCGGCTCCAACGGTCCTATCGGCAACCCGGAAGTTCTGTTCCTTGGCATACCTGGAGAGTGGCGGGACCTCTATCTGGAGCGCCGTTACATGCATGTGGATCCGGTGGTGAAGCTTGCCTTCGAGCGCAGCTCCACTGTGCGTTGGTCCGACTCATTCTCCTG